>NZ_JAGXJK010000599.1:0-230 GCF_019091605.1 Micrococcus sp. GbtcB5 | reverse complement strand
CGGGCCAGGCGGTCGATCAGGCGGCGCTGGTGGTTCTGGTAGTCCAGCAGCTCCTCCTCCCGCTGCGGGTCGGAGGCGTTGGACTGGCGGCGCTGCTCCGCGTAGGCCAGCGCACCGTGCAGGCCGAGGAAGGAGGCCGTGGTGGCGGGGAGGGACAGGGGGGCGCGGCCCCGGACGGGCGTGCCGGGGATCGTGAAGAAACGACGCCCGCGGGAGGCGATGGGCGAGGA
>NZ_JAGXJK010000598.1:0-230 GCF_019091605.1 Micrococcus sp. GbtcB5 | reverse complement strand
GCCCGCGCGGGGCCCCCCCCGGCTTCGGCGCCCCCGTGGCCATCACGCCCCCCTTGGTGCCCGGCCTGGGTGTGCCCCCGCGGCGGGCGGCCACCGCCGTGCTGCTGGCGAACACCGCGCCCGTGGCCTTCGGCGCCGTGGGCACCCCCATCACCTCCGCCGGCACGCTCACCGGCATCCCCGCCACGCACATCGGCGCGATCGTCGGCCACCAGGCCCCGTTCGTGGCC
>NZ_JAGXJK010000597.1:0-230 GCF_019091605.1 Micrococcus sp. GbtcB5 | reverse complement strand
CCGGCCCCCCCGAAGACCCCCGGGCGCCGCCTCCGTCCGTGCCCGCCGGGCAGGACGGGGGCCCCGTGGCCGGGCTGGACGCGTCCAACGCCGCGTTCTGGGGGCTGGTCTCCGGGCTGCACCTGAGCCAGGACCCGGAGCCGCAGCGTTCGGCCCCCTCCGACCCGGCCGTCGCACTCCTCCTGCCGGATGCGTTGCCCCAGGCCGGCGCCGCCGATCAGGGCGCCCAC
>NZ_JAGXJK010000596.1:0-230 GCF_019091605.1 Micrococcus sp. GbtcB5 | reverse complement strand
GGCGAGCCCACCTGGCGCAACCTCGTCAGGGAGGAGACGTCCAAGGTCGCCGAGACGCTGTACGAGTTCCGCGGCCGCCACCGCTACAACATGATGGACGACAACCTCCGCGCCCTGTACGCGGTCGTCCCCGTCATCGCCCAGTGGGACGACCACGAGACGACCAACAACTGGTGGCCGGGTGAGGTCCTCGATGACCCGCGCTACACCCAGGTCCGTGACGTGGACAC
>NZ_JAGXJK010000595.1:0-230 GCF_019091605.1 Micrococcus sp. GbtcB5 | reverse complement strand
GTGATGACCCTGGTCGTCCTGCTCTTCGCGGCGCTGCTCCAGGCCGGCGTCGTGATCCACACGCGCATCGTGATGATCGACGCCGCCTCCGCCGGCGCCCGGTACGGGGCGCTCGCGGACCGGAGTCCCGAGGACGGCGACCAGCGGGCTCGAGAGCTGCTCTCCTCCGGCGTGCCCGGCCAGACCGGGGCCGACGTCGCCGCGGAGCTCACCAGCCAGGACGGGGTCCC
>NZ_JAGXJK010000594.1:0-230 GCF_019091605.1 Micrococcus sp. GbtcB5 | reverse complement strand
CGTCGCGCCCGACATGGCCCCGATCGAGGTGGGCGCCCCCACGACGGCGGCGGGGTCGGCACCCTGACCGAATCCCGCGCCACGGACATCGCTGTGGGCGCCTCCGTGCCTGACCTCGCCTGCCACGGCGTGGTGGACCCGCGCACGGAGGCGGCCCCGGACGGCCACGACGTCTACTTCGACAAGGTGGGCGGCGACCAAGACCCTCACGCTGCAGGGCTTTCTCCTCC
>NZ_JAGXJK010000593.1:0-230 GCF_019091605.1 Micrococcus sp. GbtcB5 | reverse complement strand
CTGCGGCAGCGGTACGCCATCTTCACGCGCGGTCGCTCGGAGGACGGCGCGGAGGACTGGGCCAACTGGATCGTGGTGCTGGAGCCGGAGGGCCGGCCGGACGGCTACGTCCAGGCCACCATCCCCGTGGACGGGGGACCCACGCAGATCGCCTGGCTGATCGGCACGCCGTGTCAGGGCCGCGGGCTGGCGAAGGAGGCCGCCGGCCTCCCCAAGGGCGAGCTGCGGGT
>NZ_JAGXJK010000592.1:0-231 GCF_019091605.1 Micrococcus sp. GbtcB5 | reverse complement strand
AGCGGGTCCGTCCGGGCCTGAGGGTGCACGCCTCCCTCCTGGGCGACCCCGCCCTGGCCTCCGGCGAGGAGGCCGACGTGGCCGCGCCCGCCCGCCAGGCCGCCGTCGGGATGGAGCTGACGCACCTGGCCACGCTGTACCACGACGACGTGGTGGACGTGGCCCCCGTGCGCCGCGGGCCTCCCGCCGCCCACCGGCTGTGGGGCATCTCGGCGGCGGTGCCGGGCGGTG
>NZ_JAGXJK010000591.1:0-231 GCF_019091605.1 Micrococcus sp. GbtcB5 | reverse complement strand
TCCGCGCCCTGCGGGGGGGGGAGGGGGGTCCGATCCGGGCCCCCGCCCTCCCCAACGCGGCCGCGGGCCTGCCGGCCTGGCCCCGTGCCGCGGTCGCGCCGCTGATGGAGCGGCTGGCGGCCAACATGGCGCGGGCCGCCGAGGCGGTCGCCTCCCGCGCCGCGCGTGGCGTCCTGGCCCGCTGGGTCGCCCCCTCCAGGGCCTGGGGGTGGGGGCGGCTCGTAGCTATGC
>NZ_JAGXJK010000590.1:0-231 GCF_019091605.1 Micrococcus sp. GbtcB5 | reverse complement strand
GACCACGTGCCCGAGGAGTACGCCACCCTGATCGCCGGCGGCGGCAACGCCGGCGTGCCCTGGGCCGCCGCCCTGCGGCGAAAGCGGCAGGGCCGGGTCGCCAACGCCGACGGCCACCAGCTGCACCGCTACCGGCCGAAGCTGAACTACGCGCCGGGCGAGCACGCGGGCATGGCCCGGTTCGAACGGCCGATGCGGGCCGTCAGCCCGGTCGGGGCCGAATGGATCCCG
>NZ_JAGXJK010000059.1:0-2252 GCF_019091605.1 Micrococcus sp. GbtcB5 | reverse complement strand
GGGTTCTTCTCGTCGATCATGGTCATGATTCTTACCGTTCCTCTCGGTACGGCTTACACAGACCATCTGACACGCCCCCCGCTGCAGGCTCACCACCGTGACCAACACCGGAGACGAGGTGGACCCCGACACCGAACACACCCTCGGCCTCAGCGCCTGACCCCCATGAAGGATCAGACCGCTACACCATCACGAGGGGCTTGACCGGGCCTGGACTCCGCTCAGCCCAGGGAGGCGAGCAACTCGGCGCAGGCCCGCTCGCAGCGCCGGCAGGCCTCAGCGCAGATCTTGCAGTGCTCGTGCATTTCAGCGTGGGAGGCGCACTCGTCCCCGCACGTCTTGCAGGCGGTCCGGCAGGCCTCCAGCAGGGCACGAGTGGTCTCGACGTTGTTGCCGGTCTGCCTGGACAGCACCGCCCCGGTGGTGGCGCAGATGTCGGCGCAATCCAAATTGAACCGGATGCACTGCCTCAGTTCTGCGACCATGTCCTCGGCCAGGCACGCGTCCGCGCAGGCCGTACAGGTCTGAGCGCACTCGAAACAGGCCTCGATGCACTCGGCCAGCTTCTGCCGGTCGATGTCCCCCAAGTCTTTCGGGTAGGTCTCCAGCATCGAGCTCACGTGATGGGTCATGGCTTACTCCTTCATCGGTGCGGTTCGGAAAACGAACCGGCCGGAACCGGCCCGCCATGCAACCGACCATAGACCCCCCGCCCGGCCCGGAAAAGGGCTCAACTTTGAAGATTCCGTGAAGATCCCAGCCGGCCACGGGCTCCGCCCGAGCCGTTCGAGCGGGCGGCTAGGCCCGAAATGACGGCCTTTCCGGGCCCGGCTCAACCCTGAATCGGCTCGGAACTTGGCACTCCGGCAAGTTGCGACCAGATCACGAATCCGCATTGTTGTATAACGTTCTGGTCACGGACCATTTCGACTAAGTGATAACTTGCTCGACGCCGAATTAGGAGGCCGTGTAAAAAGTCCAGAAAATGCACGCCAATGTCTACCGAGGTAACCCATGTCCTGCCCCACCCGCCGTGCCCGCATCGAGGCTGAAGCACAGGCCCGCCGTTCCCAGTACCGCCGTTCCCTCACCATGGGTGCGATAGGCCTGACCACCGTGGTGGGAGCCACGGTGGCCGGCATGGGCCCGGCCGCAGCCAGCGAGGGCGCCTACTCCGCGCTCAGCGGCTCCACTGCTGATTCCTGGACGTGGGAGGGCGGTACCGCCGCCGAGACGTCCCGCTCTTCCAGGGTTCACACGCACTCGTCCGCGACCAGCAGTGAGCCGGCCCAGGATATCCAGCGGGCCTCTTACTCCACCGCTTCCTCCAGTAGTACTGGTTGGGGGGCGGCCGTGCAGTGGGCTACGGCCAAGGCTGCCGATCCGGGCGTCGGTTACGTCTGGGGTGGAAATGGCCCGACCGGCTACGACTGCTCCGGCTTCATTCAGAACGCGTTCGCGCAGGCCGACATTGAGCTGCCTCTGAACTCCAAGGCCCAGTATGCGGCCGCTAGCCAATACGTCTCCCTGGACGACCTCCAGGTCGGTGACCTGGTCTTCTGGTCCAACAACGGCTCGGCCTCCGGGATCTACCACGTGGCCATGTACATCGGCGACGGCCAGATCGCCCACGCCCGCAACCCGCAAATGGGCGTGGCCGTGACCGCTGTCGACTACAGCCCCTGGAACATGATGGGCACCGCCGCCCGCTACTGAACGGCACGCCACCACCCCGGGACGGCCCCGCAAGACGAAAGCCTCGGGGCCGTTCGATCTCAGGAGACCTCAACCACCGTGCGCACCCCGCTGTCCCGCTGACCGAACCCCACCGGACACGCCAGCAACTCACGTGGACGAACGTCGACATGCCTTGGGCCGCGTCCCGTCGGCCCCGTCCGGTGGTCCTCCCGGTGATGGGGGGGGTCATATGACACAAGTCTGGATGGCTCCCCCTCCCCTGTTGTCGCTTGCAGACGATGGGGCAGCGCCAAGAGAGCTCATTTGCAGCAGGTATGGCGCGGATGCGTCGGTAGAGGGTGGCTCGGGACATGCCCTAGCCAAGCAATGGCGCGGCTTGGCCACTCGTTACGACAAGCCAGCGATCACCTACCGCGCCGCCGTCACCCTCTGCGCCATCTTCACCTGGCTACGCGCATAAGGGAGACACGCCCTAGTTGTTGTGGGTCATGAGGTTCTTGACATGGGTACCGGGCTGAGATGAGACGAGTGGGCCTCTCCCGCAGGATGGAAGT
>NZ_JAGXJK010000589.1:0-231 GCF_019091605.1 Micrococcus sp. GbtcB5 | reverse complement strand
GCGCTGCTCCACCAGGGCGCGGCGGCGGTGGGCCCCGGGCGCCTCGACCGCCCCGAACTGCCCGTCCTTGAATCGCGCGTCCGGCCGGTCCACGAGCCGACGCAGGTCGGCCAGGGCCTCCTCGTGCAGCGCGGCGTCGTCCCCCGGTGCGGAGGTCTCGGGGAGGCGAGGGCCGGCGACGCGGTGCGGGGTGGCGTCCATGGCGTCAGCACGCCACCCGGCCCCGTGACC
>NZ_JAGXJK010000588.1:0-231 GCF_019091605.1 Micrococcus sp. GbtcB5 | reverse complement strand
CTTCCAGCCGGACCGCGGGCGCAGACCCAGACCGAGCCCGCGCGGCGGCAGGAAGAGAACCTCGGCCTACAGCTCGACGCCCAGGGTGTGGCCGCCGGCCAGCACGACCGACTGTGCGCACGTCCACCCGGCGAGGTCGTCCCCGGCCCGGTACGCCCCGAACTTGCCCAGGTACAGCACGATCGCGCCGAACGCGACGACGTTGTACAGCACCGGCGCCCACATGTAGGC
>NZ_JAGXJK010000587.1:0-231 GCF_019091605.1 Micrococcus sp. GbtcB5 | reverse complement strand
GCAGATGCGCGGGCCCACCTTGTACGCCGGCGCCAGCCCCGGCCAGCCGAGGTGGGGCGTGAACTCGAAGCGGCGCGGGCCCCCGGAGAACATCAGGTGCTTGGCCAGGAACGCGTAGCCCTACTCCGGGGTCCACGCGCCGCCGCCCTCGGACTCGGGGGCGTCGAAGCCGCAGTGCTAGCCGATGTCGAACACGACGCGGGCCGCGCGCATGCGCTGCATGTCCAGCAT
>NZ_JAGXJK010000586.1:0-231 GCF_019091605.1 Micrococcus sp. GbtcB5 | reverse complement strand
GACACCCGCTCCGCCGCCTCGGCACCGCCGCCGGTCCCGAACACACCCAGCACGGTGCCGTCCGGCAGGGTCAGCGGCCCCATGTTCTCCACGACGCCGCCCACGGTCTGCCCCGTCTGCTCCGCCAGCTGACCGGCGCGCGCCGCCACCTGCGCGGCGGCGTGCTGCGTCGTGGTGACCACGATCAGCTCCGAGGAGGGCAGCAGCTGCGCCGTCGAGATCGCGATGTCC
>NZ_JAGXJK010000585.1:0-231 GCF_019091605.1 Micrococcus sp. GbtcB5 | reverse complement strand
GCTGTTCCTTGATGCCCCAGGCGGCCGAGAGCTCGTCGGTGGGGTCATCGGTGCGGAAAACGTGCTCAAGCCGTTCCCAGGCGCGAGGGGTGAGGGTGTCCGCGCCGCGCAGCAGCAGCATCCTGTGGGCCCAGGCCGGATCGTCCTTGCGGCCCCGACGACCACGGTGGGGGCGGGTCAGGCGCTGACGGACCGTGGTGACCATGTCGTTGCCCTGTTTCACGAGGTGGA
>NZ_JAGXJK010000584.1:0-231 GCF_019091605.1 Micrococcus sp. GbtcB5 | reverse complement strand
GGGAACCCCGGGCCGGCCAGGCTGGACCCGGACGGAAACGAGACCCCCACAAGCTACACCGACTACATGGACGCCCGCGGCTACGAGGCCCCCGACCAGCCCCAGGTGCAGCCGGCCACCGCGCCCGCCGCCAGCGCGGCCGTCCCGGCCGCCGCGCTCGCGGCCTAGCAGTCCCTGCACACTGCTCCCGCCACTGCCGCGGTCGCGGAACGCCCGACCGGGCGCCCCCCC
>NZ_JAGXJK010000583.1:0-231 GCF_019091605.1 Micrococcus sp. GbtcB5 | reverse complement strand
AGGCCCACGACGAGGGCAACCACCAGCACGGCGACCACCACCGGCAGGACCAGCGGGGCCTGGCGGCGTTGCGCCCGGAAGGGCGCTCCACCTGGTACTCGCTGGCACAGTCCGAGCTCCTGCGTACCCTCATCGCCGCTGCCGAACGCCTCCTCGATGCCACCGGCACGCAGGCCCTGCTCTGCACGCACCTGCGACTCCCACATACCCACCACGCGTCAGATACGGACA
>NZ_JAGXJK010000582.1:0-231 GCF_019091605.1 Micrococcus sp. GbtcB5 | reverse complement strand
CCTCGAAGGCCTGGCGCACGGCGTCGGGAAGGAGACCCGATGCCCCCCCACACCCGCCCCGAAACCACGCCGGCCCCGGACGTCGTCGACCCCACCTCCGACCTCACGCCCGCTGAGGCGTGGGAGGTCCACGCCGAGGGCAACCGCCGCTTCGTGGCGGGCGAGCCGAGCCACCCGCACCAGAACGCCGAGCGGCGCAGCGACCTGACCGCCGGTCAGGCCCCGGTCGCC
>NZ_JAGXJK010000581.1:0-231 GCF_019091605.1 Micrococcus sp. GbtcB5 | reverse complement strand
GTCAACACCGTGGGCGCGCTGCTGGGCATCGGGCTCACCACGCTGAGCGTGCACTACTTCACCTCGCCCGCGGGGCGCAGCGAGATCGGCCCCCTGGCCGTGGGCGTGTCCTGCGTGGTGACCCACGTGTGGGGTCTGCTGCTGTGGTGGCGGCGCCTGCCCGGCACCAGCACGCACGCGCTGATCTCCGCGCTGGCGGGCAGCCACCTCGCCGTGCGCCTGAGCCTGCAC
>NZ_JAGXJK010000580.1:0-231 GCF_019091605.1 Micrococcus sp. GbtcB5 | reverse complement strand
CGCAGGGTGTGGCCGAGCAGCCCGCCCCCGGGGTGGCGCCCCGCCGGGCGATGAAGAAGGCGACCCAGTCCGCCATGCGCGCCGGCGCGCAGGGCACCCGCACCCAGTGCCCCGGCCGCCTCGGCGGCGCCGAGATGAGCCGCTCGGAGTTCAACCGCGAGGGTCGCGTGCCGCTGCACACCCTCCGCGCGAACATCGACTTCGGCAAGTTCGAGGCCAAGACCACCATCG
>NZ_JAGXJK010000058.1:0-2335 GCF_019091605.1 Micrococcus sp. GbtcB5 | reverse complement strand
GACTCGGCCAACCCCAGCAGCCGGCTCCGTACCAGACGGCGGACGACGTCGAGGAGGTCAGCGTGCCGCTGTCGGTCGCGGAAGTGCGCGGCGTCGATGTACCAGTGGGCGTCGTCATAGGTCGCGGTCATGAGGTCGGTCAGGGCTGCGCGGACCGCGACTTCCACACGCTCGAGGGCGTCGAGGCAATGAAGCCGCAGCTTGCGATCGAAGACGTACAGGTCCAGGACGTCGTCGAACTCGGCACCGGGGGCGAAGGTGTGAGTGGATCGCTCCGCCTGGAAGGGGATCGTGTAGGGGGAGAGCCGGTAGTACCCGAGGTGCCGCAGGTATCGGAGAGCGCGGTCCCGGTCCGGAACCACGAGCCCCCGGCTCTCAAGCTGCTCGAGCATCCGCTCGTGGGAGAGCGGGGGCTTCGTGAAGGTCTCCGACCCCCGTGCCCGCATGGTCCGTCCCACTTCACCCTCCCGTTCCGGCACGAAGCAGCGCCAGGCAAAGAAAAATCCCCCAAGTGCGCATCGTGGAGAGGCGTGGGGGATGTAGTGGGTTCAGTGTAGCACCTGAGAAGTCCGTGCCGATGCCGGGCCGGTGGAGCGGTCTGGGCACCCGGCCGCGCCCCTCACAGCGCCAGAATCCAGCGGTCCTCGGGGCCAAAGACATGGAGGTCATCGCACGTGAAGCCGCGCAGCCTCGGGACGTGGTCCACCACGCGCAGGTACAGGCCGCGGTGCACGCCGGGCTCGTCGCCGAGGGACGGGCTGAGCACATGCGCGGAGCCGTCGGGCGCGCGGCCGTGCCGAAGCACGGAGTCCGGCGCGTTCGCCTGGTCCAGGGTGGCCATGCGCAGCAGCGGGGCGACGGTGGGCGGGCACTCCCGCAGGCCCGCCGCCTCAACCGCTCGCCGCAGCTCGGGGAGGGTGCCGCCGTCGGGCAAGCCGAGCTCGGCGAGCGTGCGCTCGACGACGGTCACTCGGATCGGCGCGTCGACGCGCACCCACGCGTCGGCGATCAACTGCTCGGCGGACGCGTTCATCTCGACGCCAACCGCGCGCAGGCGGGCGAGGAGGTCGGCGGGGTCCTCCGGTGCGAGGTCGAGCGTGGGGGAGTCCCCGGGGAGCAGGCGCGTCATGGGGCCATCCTGCCTCGACAGAAAACCGGCTGTAAGCCGGGTTCTGTGCGGGTCAGGTGCGGGATTCCCCCGCAAACGGAGAGAGGAGATGCTCCAGAGCCAGCAGTGACACCGCCCGGGGCACGCGTCACCCGGGGCGCGCCGTCCTCGTTCCGCCGGAACAGGGTCAGGTGCCACAGCCCGGGGGCCGTGCGAGACGGGTGTCGATCAGCCCGTGCGCACCGGCCTCCTCCAGGCGTCGGCGAGGTCGATGCCGAGGGTCGCGAGCGCCTCGGAGTCACGCAGGACCACGATCCGTTCGGCCTCCACATCCCGAACCGAGGCAGCGACCGGAGGAGCACTGCGCCGGCCCCAGCCAGGTCAGAGGGGGCGGCTCGTTCGACGGAACCGGTCCGCCCCGACGGTGAACGTGCGACCCTCGACGGGTTCCGGCAGCTCCTTGCCCTCGACGGCCTGGGGCGTGACGCGAGCGAGCACATGGCGGTTCTTCTCCTCCACCAGGTAGTAGGCGTCCCGGTTGCTGAGGCTGTCGCTGAGACCGAAGAGTCCGTAGGGGGTGTCGAAGGCGAGCATCAGCCCCCACTCGAGGAACTCCTGCACCCGGTTATTGGACCGCATCCGCGCGAGGGGGTAGATGGCCGCGTCAGGGAAGGCCTCGCGCACGGCCCGGTGACTCTTCGCGCCCAGGGGTCGACCGGCCGGCTTGTACGGCTCGAGGGAGGCGACGTCCACGGGATGCCGTAGCACGGCGGGCGTCGCGCCGTCCCCGGTGCCGTCCAGCAGATGGTCCACGCTGACGCCGAACAGGGCCGCCATCGCCCGCAGGTTGTCCACGTCCGGGATGCCGCGTCCCGCCTCCCATTTCGTCACCGCCTGCCGGGAGACGTGCAGCCGGTCCGCGAGCGCGGCCTGGGAGAGCCCGTTGCGGGTGCGGAGCTCCTTGATGCGCTGGGCGAGTGCCATGGCCCTGTCCTTTCCTGGAGGAGACGGTCACAGTCTGCACCGGGTCGTCCACCCAGGGGTATGCGGCGGGACGGAAGGGTGCGCTACCTGCCGGAGCACTCCGGCTACGGTGCGTTGCCCCCACTCTGACATGGGCGTTCATGGAGGGTGGGGGTGACTGGACCGCGGGACGGACCTCACTCGCCTCTTCACTCCCCGCCGCCTCCGGGCGCGCGCAGACCTGACCGTGAGCCGCTGGGCGGT
>NZ_JAGXJK010000579.1:0-231 GCF_019091605.1 Micrococcus sp. GbtcB5 | reverse complement strand
TGGCCCCTCCCGGCCGACGTGAGGGCCCGGGTGCGCCCCACCGTCCTGCGGTCCCGCACCCGCCGGGCGCTGCGGGAGCCCGGCGTGCGCACCCGGCTCGTGGACCTGGACCGCGTCATCGTGCGGCGGGCCCGGCTGCATGGGCTGCGCTGGACCTCTCACGCCGACACCTGGTTCCATCTGGCCTCCGTCCTGGACCGGGACGCGCTCGTGGCGGTGGGGGATCGGCTG
>NZ_JAGXJK010000578.1:0-231 GCF_019091605.1 Micrococcus sp. GbtcB5 | reverse complement strand
TGAGCGGCGGCAGCACGATGCGGAACGCCTGGGGGATCACGATGGTGACCATGGCCCGCCACGTCGGCCTGCCGAGGGACCGGGCCGCCTCCATCTGGCCGCGGGGCACCGCCTGCAGGCCGGCACGCAGGGTCTCGGCGGTGTACGCGGCCGAGACCATGCCCAGGGCCACCATCACGACGACGGGGGTCGGCCAGGACACCCCGAACGCGAAGGGCACCCCGTAGCCGA
>NZ_JAGXJK010000577.1:0-231 GCF_019091605.1 Micrococcus sp. GbtcB5 | reverse complement strand
GGCCTCGGTCAGCATGGTCACTCGGACTTCTCGGCGTCCTCGGCCGGTGCCTCAGCGGCCTCCTCGGACTCGGCCGGGGCCTCCTCCTGCTTCGGCTCCTCCGGCAGGATGACCGTGCCCTTCTCGGGGGCCACGAAGGCCTCCTTCTCGGACTTGGACTTCAGGGTGCCCTCGGCGCCCGGCTCGCCCTTGAACTTCTGCCAGTCACCGGTGACCTTCAGCAGCGCGGCG
>NZ_JAGXJK010000576.1:0-231 GCF_019091605.1 Micrococcus sp. GbtcB5 | reverse complement strand
TGGTAGATGTCCGCGCCGGAGCCCTCCTGGCCCGAGCCGGCCCAGGCGTAGAGGGCGGCGTCGTAGTCACCGGCCGGCATGACCTCCTTGAAGTACACCGGCGAGTTGGCGTCCTGCACGTCGAAGCCGGCCTGGTCGCAGGAGCTCTTGATGTGCGCGACGGTCTCGGTGCGACGCTGGTTGCCCGCCTGGTAGCCGAGGCGGACCGTGGGCGAGGAGGCGCCCGCCTTC
>NZ_JAGXJK010000575.1:0-231 GCF_019091605.1 Micrococcus sp. GbtcB5 | reverse complement strand
CCGCTGCTCGTGACCCGGGGGGGGATGGTGCCCGTGGACGCCCCCGGGTGGGCCGAGCCCGTGGCTGCCGGCGCGATCCTGCTGCTGACCGCCCTGATCGCCGACCTGAGCCCCCGGCTGATCGAGGAGCCCATCCTCCACGAGGGGTTCACGGGTGCCTTCGGCCGCTGGGGCGCAGCCGCTCGGCGGGCGTTCACGGGCGGGGCCGGGCCGATCGGCCGGCTCGCGGCC
>NZ_JAGXJK010000574.1:0-231 GCF_019091605.1 Micrococcus sp. GbtcB5 | reverse complement strand
TGGCGCAGCGCCTGGGACGGCTGGATGAAGGTGCGGCCCACGTACGCGTTCTCCACGAACCCCTGGCGGATCGGCAGGCCCGAGGCGTCCGCGTAGCCCACGGCGGCGGGCGTGCCGGACCCGGGCACGGGGATCACGACGTCGGCCTCGACCGGCTGCTCGAGCGCGAGGCGGCGGCCCATCTCCACGCGGGACGCGGACACGGGGCGCCCGGCGATCGAGGCGTGCCGC
>NZ_JAGXJK010000573.1:0-232 GCF_019091605.1 Micrococcus sp. GbtcB5 | reverse complement strand
AATGATAGTATCTTGTACCTGAACCGGTGGCTCACTTTTTCTAAGTAATGGGGGAGAGGACCGAAACATGCCACTGAAAGACTCTACTGAGACAAAAGGATGGGCTGCCAAGAACGTAGAGGAGGCAGGATGGGCAGTTGGTCAGATCTAGTATGGATCGTACATGGTCGATAGCTGGAGTCGGCGGCTCCCCTAGGGTCCCCTCATCTGGGATCCCTGGGGAAGAGGAACT
>NZ_JAGXJK010000572.1:0-232 GCF_019091605.1 Micrococcus sp. GbtcB5 | reverse complement strand
GTGCCTTGTTTGTTTTAACTGAGCCGTCACCTGAAGTGCCTGGGGACAATGCATCCAAAGCTGTGAAAGAAAAGTATGAGCGTTGGCAGAAAGCAAATGACAAAGCTCTCTACTCTATGCTTTCTAGCATGGTTGGCACCCTCAAAACCCGGTTTTCTAAAACCGAGGAGGCTGCTGAAGTTACGACGAAGTTAACTGAGCTATTCGGTAAGGCATCACATCCGTCATGCTT
>NZ_JAGXJK010000571.1:0-232 GCF_019091605.1 Micrococcus sp. GbtcB5 | reverse complement strand
GCCCGCCGCGGCGGGCGTGTCCGGACCTTCCCCCACCCTAGTGCCTGGCGTACCCGGGACGAGGGCGGCGCGGGGGACGGGCCGGTGTCCAGGCTCGCCCCCGGCGTCGCCGGTGGCCGACGGTGCGGCGTGCCGCGCGGGCCCGCCGCCTCCGTCAGCGGGCGGGGCTCCGGTCGCCGACGGCGGTCATGGAGTAGTTCTGGCTGGAGTCGGGGGGACCCTCAAGTAGGTA
>NZ_JAGXJK010000570.1:0-232 GCF_019091605.1 Micrococcus sp. GbtcB5 | reverse complement strand
CGGGGCCGGTGAGGGGGTGCCCGGGGGGGGGGGGAAGGCCTGCTGGGGGGGGGGGGGGGGGCGGCCGCCCGGGGCGCCCCGCCTCCGATGCTCCACCTAAGCGGAGCGAACCGCCCCGGTCCGGGCGGCGCCGCCGCCAGGTGGAGGGCAGGCGCAGGATCAGGGCCGCCGCGGCGCGCCGGGCGAGCCGGGCCAGGTAGACCTCCTCCTGTGCGGCCCAGCGGCCCCCGGG
>NZ_JAGXJK010000057.1:0-2419 GCF_019091605.1 Micrococcus sp. GbtcB5 | reverse complement strand
ACGGTGGCGGTGGCCAGGGTCTTGGGCATCAGCTCGTCGAAGCCGGCCGGGTGCAGGTTCGAGCTGATCGCTACGGAGCGTTTCTCGTAGGCGGCGTCCACGATGCGGTAGAGGCCCTCGGCGGCATCGTCGGCGACCGGCAGCAGGCCGATGTCGTCGATGACGATCAGGTCGGCGCGCAGGATTCGGGCGACGGCTTTGGTGATGGTGTCATCGGGCCGGTGGGCCCGGATCATCGCCCCGAGGTCCTCCAGGGTGAACCAGGCCACCCGCTTGCCCTCCTCCACGGCCTGCTGGCCCAGGGCCTCGAGGAAGAAGGTCTTGCCGGTGCCGGAGGGCCCGCAGACCACGAGGTTCTCTCTGCGCGAGAGCCATTCCAGGGTGCGCAGGGACTGCTGGGTCGGGGCCGGGATCGAGGAGGCGCCCGGATCCCAGGTCGTGAAGGTCTTGCCGGTGGGGAACCCGGCGGCCTTGCGCCGGGCGGCGAGCATGGATCGGGCCCGACCGGTGGTCTCCTCGACCAGCAGGGCCTTGAGGACCTCGGCCGGCTCCCAGCGTTGGGCCCGGGCGGTGGCCAGTACCTCGGCGGCGATACCGCGGGCGTGGGGCATCTTCAGCTGCCGCAACAGCGCCTCCAAATCGGCCGGCAGCGCCGGTGCGGCGGTGTTCGGGGTGTGGATGCTCACCGGGCTGCCCCCTCGGTGTTGGAGGTACCGAGGCCGGCCCAGCCGGCGGTGCCCTGGGTCAGGGACCGTTCCTCGGTGGCGGTGTGCATCCCGGTGCGGTGGCCGGCGGCGGTGAGCAGGGAGGCCAGGTCGCCGTGGGCGAAGCGCTGGTGCACCGCGGCCACCCCGAGGGCGCGGTCGACCTGGTCGGTGCCGGCGAGCTTGGCCAGGGTGACGGCCTCGGCCATCTTCTGACCGATCCGGCTGGTGCCGGCCGCGGCGGCCTCCACCAGCCAGGTCCTCGCTCCGGCCCCGATGGCCAGGAACTCGGCCTCCGCCGCCGAACGGGGCACCGGGGTGTAGTCCCCGGGCACCTTGTCCGTCTCGTGGCCGGGGAAGTGCGCGTCGTCGATGGCCGGGGACCCGGGCCGGGCCACCCGGTGCCGGGCGACCTCCACCGGCCCCTGCGCACCGGCGTGCATGATCACCACCATCGAGTCCGGTCCGGTGCCGTGATGGCGCACGAACACCTCGGCCCCGAGCAGGTGCGCGGGCACCGAGTACTGGGCGTTTTCGAAGGAGACCATCGGCGTGTTCTCCGGCACCTTCCGTCCCACCCCGTAGGCCACGGTGTGCGCCGTGGCGGGGATCCGATGCAACGCGCTGGTCTCCTCGGCGAGCATGTGGTCCGGGCGGCGCCGGGTCACCCGGTGCTCCCGGGAGTTCACCATGGCCATGAACCCCGCGCAGGCGGCCTCGAGCTCAGCGAACGAGGCGTACTGGTCCCGCAGGTTGGTGTCCTTCGGGACCAGGTCGGCCTTGGCCAGCTTCACCGCGTTCTCCACCCCGCCCTTGGCGGCCGGATCCGCTGGCTGGCAGGTCAGCACCTCCACGCCGTAATGCCGAGCGAACGCCACGGTGGCCTGGTTACGCACCGGCACCCCGGCCACATGAGAGACCGTCACTGTCTTCTCGTTATCCGTCAGCACATAGGTCGGCGCGCCCCCGATCAGCCGGAAGCACCGGTCCAGGGCGGCGAACACACTCGGAGCCGTCCTATCACGCAGGGCGATGACGATCCGGTAGCGGGACCAGGCCAGCCAGGCCACGAACAGCACCGTCTTGGCCCCGTCGATCGCCGGCCCATCGCCGAAGTCGTACTGCAGCCATGCGCCCGGCTCGGTGATCCAGGGCCGGTGCACCCGGCGCTTCCCGGCCCGCCAGGCGGCCTTCACCTCGGCCACCGCCCGCCGGGTGGAGCGCTCAGAGCCGGTGTAGCCCATTGCGGTGAGCTTGGCGTGCACGACATCGGCGCGGATCCTGCCCGTGGAGGCCTCGACCCATTCCTCGATCTTGGGCAGCCAGACATCGGTGACCTTCGGGCGGCTGGCTCCGGATCCAGGGGTCTGGCCGGCGTCGCGGGCCCGCACCAGCCGGGCCACGGTGTGATGGGAGCAACCGGCCAGCTCGGCGGCGCCCCGCAATGACTTGGTCAGGTCATAGGCACTGAGTATTTTCATGGTTTCTGCGGCATCCTTCATTCAGGGCCTCTTCCTCGCTGGATTCGATTCGACACCGATATCCAACCCGGGGAGGAGGCCCCCGCCGGCTCACGACGCGGCGGGCAACGAGCAACGCGGGCAAACCAGATGGCCAGCACCGGGCAGTTCCCGTGGCCATCACTGGGCAGTCCTCATGGCCGTCAGCGGGTCATTCCCTGGCCACCTATGGGCAGCTTTTCATGGCCGCTTACA
>NZ_JAGXJK010000569.1:0-232 GCF_019091605.1 Micrococcus sp. GbtcB5 | reverse complement strand
CCGCGAGGGCGATGCCCGGAAGGACACCCTGCACGAACGCGTCCCCGAAGAAGCTCGTCCCGCCCAGCACCAGCCACGTGCCCACAACAGAGCACATCACCACGGCGATGAGTGCGCCGACGAGGGCGCGCTGCTGGAATCCCAACTGGAAGGGCTCGAGCAGCCAGTCCATCCTCAGCCCTCCAGCGCGTCGGCGCGGGCGCGGGCGTTGAGGAGCATGGCCTCGGCGTAG
>NZ_JAGXJK010000568.1:0-232 GCF_019091605.1 Micrococcus sp. GbtcB5 | reverse complement strand
GCAGCTGTGTGTAGGGGACGGCGCGGGGGTCGCGGGGCCCGCCCTCGAGGTCCGGGGCGACCTTCTCCCCGCGCCCCGCTGCCTCTTGGCGGTCCACGCAGTTCACGGTCACGTTCAGGGTGCCGTCCTCGTACCAGCGGATCTCCGGGCCGCGCTCGGCTGCCGGGTCCGGGGCGGTGAGGGAGCGCGTCCAGGGGGAGGGTCGCTCCCAGCTCAGTCGTCGGCCGGTCGG
>NZ_JAGXJK010000567.1:0-232 GCF_019091605.1 Micrococcus sp. GbtcB5 | reverse complement strand
GGGGCCCGCGCGCCGGCCCCCCCCAGCCCCCCGGAGGCCCCCGCCCCGGGGCGGCAGAGGGGGAGGGGGCCGGGGGGGGGGGGGGGCGGGCCGCCCGGCGCCGGCGCCGGTCGCGGCCCCCTCGTCGTCGAGGCGCTCCAGGCCCTCGCCCTCGGAGTCCTCGATGAGACGGTCTCCGGCGATCTTGTCGACGATCATCGCGTTGGCGGCGTCGCCGGTCACGTTGGTGGCG
>NZ_JAGXJK010000566.1:0-232 GCF_019091605.1 Micrococcus sp. GbtcB5 | reverse complement strand
GACCGTTATGGGAGTCGTTGGCCAGCGCCACGGCCTCCTCAGCGGAGGACACCTTGTGGACCACGGAGGCCATGCCGAACGGCTCCAGCGTGTAGGCGGGGTTCTCCTGGTCCACGTCCGTGATCGCGGCCGGGGAGACGTAGAAGCCCTCGACCTCGGGGCCGGAGGTGCGCACGCCGCCCACGTGGACGGTGGCGCCGGCCTGCTAGGCCCCGGCGATCTGCTCGGCGAG
>NZ_JAGXJK010000565.1:0-232 GCF_019091605.1 Micrococcus sp. GbtcB5 | reverse complement strand
CGAGGACGGAGCTCAGCGCCCGGCCCACGCCCGTCCCCAGCGCGGGGCGACCGGTGGCGGCACCCCCCCCCGCCTCAGCGCGCAGGGCCCCGAGCCGCGCGAGGACGGCGGCCTGGGTGCGGGGCAGGTGCAGGTCCAGCTCCGGATGTCCGCGGGGGGGGCGGGGGAAGGGGATGGCCCCCCGGGCGATGGCCCCCCGCAGGTCCGGGGGCGGGGCCGGCGGGGGCGGGGG
>NZ_JAGXJK010000564.1:0-232 GCF_019091605.1 Micrococcus sp. GbtcB5 | reverse complement strand
TCGGCCCGTGCGGCGTCAACGAGCAAGACGACGTGTACCGCGAGGCCGACTTCGACCTGTCCGTCCATTGCCCCGTGGCGCCGGGGACTCGGGCGGAGGGCCCGCATGTAGTGCTCCAGCTTCCCGAGCGCGACTGCCTGGTGCCGCATGTCATCGGCCCGTACACGCAGACCTCGCCGGCACACGACCAGATCGGCCAGCGCAAGGGGGCCGAGGGGCTGGCTGCCCGCGA
>NZ_JAGXJK010000563.1:0-232 GCF_019091605.1 Micrococcus sp. GbtcB5 | reverse complement strand
CCCGCCCGCTGCGGGGCCTGACGCGGAGGGCCACCGAGACGACCTGCCGCTGGGCCGGGCTGACCTGGTTCGCGGACCCGCACACCCGCGATCCCGCGCTGCTGCGTTCGCGGGTCCGCACCCGCGTGCTGCCCGCTCTCGAGGACCCCGACGCCGGCCTCGGCCCCGGCGTGCGGGCCGGGCTGGTGCGCGCCGCGGCCACCGCGGCCCAGGACGCCGCGGCCCTCGTGGC
>NZ_JAGXJK010000562.1:0-232 GCF_019091605.1 Micrococcus sp. GbtcB5 | reverse complement strand
GTCGTAATTTATCACGCGTATTAGAAGATGCAGGTACAGTTATTAACCCGCTCGTACCATGGGGAGTAAGTGGTGTATTCTTATCAAACGTCCTTGGCGTCCCGACATTTGATTACCTTCCATTCGCAATTTTCTGTTTAGCTTGCCCAATCTTAACAATTATTGTTGGTTTCACTGGATTTGGCCTTTCATGGAAGAAAGAAAAAGCAGTAACAAATTCATAATATACTAA
>NZ_JAGXJK010000561.1:0-232 GCF_019091605.1 Micrococcus sp. GbtcB5 | reverse complement strand
GAGTAAATTATAAGTTGGAGATTTGTTATATATAAGGATGTAGATTATGGGAACTAATAGAGTTGAGTGGATTGATACAGCTAAAGGAATGGGGATTTTTTTAGTGATTTTAGGGCATACAGGTAGTTTAGGAGGAAGAATAACCAATTATATATACTCTTACCATATGCCACTTTTTTTCTTTTTATCTGGATATTTATTTTCGGTGGGAAAATACAGTAATTTCGCTGGA
>NZ_JAGXJK010000560.1:0-232 GCF_019091605.1 Micrococcus sp. GbtcB5 | reverse complement strand
GTGCCCGCGGGCCAGGTGCAGGTCGAGCTCGGCCGCGGGGCCCGCGGGCACGAGGTAGCCGACGAGGATCGGGTGGCCCGCCGGGGTGGGCTGCACGGCCGCGGCGCCGCCGTGGACGCCGGGCAGGGCCTGGAGGGCCGCGTCCACCTCGCCGTGCTCGATGCGGCGGTCGCCGAGCTTGGCCTGGTTGTCGGTGCGGCCGGCGAACTGCTGGTCCGCCCGCTCGAAGACC
>NZ_JAGXJK010000056.1:0-2669 GCF_019091605.1 Micrococcus sp. GbtcB5 | reverse complement strand
TTCCTTCCATTTACCCTCCGCTCCCTTAACTTGCACGAAGTTGCGCTCATCTCCATGCCGAGGATTGTTGGTTATGGGGTTCAGCGCTATGTAGGGCGAAGGGGACTCGATCGTGAACGTGGCACGGGATGCCGGTCCCCAGCCTCCGGGCCATTCATCAGCTCGGGTCGATGAGGACGCTGCATCTTCAGGTGCTGCAGGTTTCGCGCTTTCTGCCTTAGAGGGTGCTGGCGGAAGAACTTGATCCCGGCTGACTGGGGTTCTGTCTAGAACGCCCTCGAAGTAGTAGGTGAATACGGCTCCAAGTATGAACAAGCCGGCTGAGATCGAGATCGCGCGGTGATTCGTCATCCACTGAAGAGAGCTCCTCATCCACTGAAGAGAGCTCCTGAACGCACGATGATTCTTCGCCCGCTGAAAAATCCTCTCTTGCGGTCGATTTGCCTTCCCGCGCGCAGGGCTCTTGCCTGACTCGGTGGCGCGGTAGCCTCGTCTTTTGGCGTTCATTCAAGCACTTTCCGTCGAGACCACGTCCGCGACCCCAAGGATGAGTAGCCTTCGCCTGGAAGCGAACATCGCTGCTGGTCCTTAACATATGCCAAGAGAGTTAAAGGGCTCTTCACACTTGAGCGTGGAGTCCTGCTCGAGGGTGGATCTGGGAGCGTCGGCGTGTCCGTCGGAAGCTCCTGGCCAGAATACGTGACTGGTAGTTGGTCTGGTTGCGGAACCCGCGGCCGGTGCGCTTGACCTGTTTGATGGCCGTGTTGGCCGCCTCGGTGCGGGCGTTCGTGACTCGGGTGCGGATGAACACCTTGATCTCGACCCACCACTTCCCCACGGTGGCCGAGAGCCGGTCGGCCTCCGGCAGTCCTGCGGCGGCCACGGTCAGCTCGAAGTCGATCCGGGCGTTCTGGGCCGCTGCGACGGTGGGGGCGTTCAGGATCCGCCGCAGGTGCTCCTTGACCGCCCAGGCGGCGGCGACCTGCTCATAGGCATCGTCGTCCAGGACGTTCTCGAGTCGGCGCAGGCCGGCCTCGGTGAGTCGGTCCCCGGCCCGCAGCAGCAACATCCGGTGAGCCCACACGGCATCCTGCTTGCGGCCCCGCCGGCCCAGGACTTCGCGCACCACGCGTTGGCGGACCTCGGTGAGCATCTGGTTGCCGAGCTTGACCGGGTGGAAGTGGTCCACGCTGATGTCCACGGTCGGCAGCACCTTGCGGATCGCGGTGCGGAACGTGGCCGAGGGATCGATGGCGACCACCTCGAGCCGATCCAGCCAGGCTTCGGAGCGTCCGGCCAGCCAGGCGGTGACGTTGCGGGAAGACCGTCCGTCGACGACGCCGAGCACGTGCCCGGTGTCGGCGTCGACAAAGGTGCTCATCCACGGCTCGACCCGGCACCAGACGGCCGTGTCGGGGTGTTTGAACCACTTGGCGGTGGCGAACCGGTGCTCGTCGATGCCCAGCGCCCGCACCGGCACCTTGTCGACCTCCGGCAAGACCATGGTGTGGCCCAGGATGGCGGCGTTGACGGTGCCCCACGCCAGGCCATGCGCGTTGGCGGCTTCCGCGGTGGCCCGGCCGGAGTCCAGCACCGCGGCCACCACGGCCTCCCGCAACCGGGTGGTACACCGGGCCCGGGCCGGCAACTGGTCCGTGGTCTGCGTGAAGGTCCGGCGCGGGCAGGCCCCCTCGGCGCACAGGAACCTGGGCTTGACGACAACCAACTCCAACAGGTCCCCACCGACAGGGATGTCCTTCACGGACTGGCGGACCCGCTGGTGCACCCGGCCCGAGAACACCCCGCAGCCCGGGCAGGCCCCCTCGGCGGCATCGGCAGCCACAACGACACGCCTGCCTCCCAGTGGCCGGTCGAGGGCCTGAAGGACGGTGTAACCCTCCAGGTTGAACACCACCGATGCCGCCGCACGGACGTGGTGCTCGGCAGCGGCGTGGGCAGGCAGGGGCAAGGCAGCGCGCGTACGCTGGGACATGGCTCGTGTCCTTCGTGATCGAGGTTAGATTCTTCGCAAAATCCATCCTCTTGCAAGGGCACGAGCCCCTTGACTCACGACACCCCCACGCTCAACTGGGAAGAGCCCCTATGGGTTACAAGACGTCTCACGGTTGCCTTTGCGAACGATTGGTCGTCCGCGAGTTTCCGGGCCCGAGTCTTGCAGAATGATTCTTGTAACTATGTGTCGGAACTGTCGGGCTAGAATTGAGTCTTCAACGTTGGTTTCGAGACACTTTGGGGTGGTCGTGGGGAAGCTCATTGGATATGCGCGGGTCTCCACTCGCCGACAGGACGCCGACCGGCAGGTCGAGGACCTCCGCGCCGCCGGGGTGCGGCGTGATGATCTCTATGTTGACCACGGGGTGTCCGGGGCTCGGGCCTCGCGGCCGAAGTTCGATAAGGCGGTCGCGGCCCTCGAGGCGGGGGACACCTTGGTCATCACCACTCTGGACCGGTTGGGTCGGTCCACCCAGAACATGCTGGCCTTTGCGCAGTTGCTCCGGGACCGGGGGGCAGGACTTCGGGTGCTGAATCTGGGCGGGGGAGACGTGGACACGCACACACCCATGGGCTCCTCGAGGGCGCCTTCGCCGCGAAGATGCGCAACATGGGCGAGGCCTGCACCGCCGCCAACCGCTTCCTCGTGAAGTCGG
>NZ_JAGXJK010000559.1:0-232 GCF_019091605.1 Micrococcus sp. GbtcB5 | reverse complement strand
GGGGCGAGGTGCTCGACGCCGTCCGCACCGGTGACCGGTCCCGCATCGAGGACCGCATCGTCTGGGCGATCAAGCTGCGCCTGCTGGAGGACTACCGGGCCCGCCACGACCTGGGCTGGGTCGCGCCCCGCCTCGCCCAGCTGGACCTGGCCTTCCACGACATCGACCCCGGCCGGGGGCTGTTCCGCATGCTGCCGCGGCGCGGCGCCGTCGCGCGCCTGCTGCCCGAGGA
>NZ_JAGXJK010000558.1:0-232 GCF_019091605.1 Micrococcus sp. GbtcB5 | reverse complement strand
ACCACCGCACCGACGGGCTGCGGCTCCGGTCCGGAGAAGTCCGGGGCGGCGTCGTCGACGGGCGGCGCGGGGTCCGCCGTGCCGGGCGGCCCCCAGCCGCCCGCGGGATCCGCCCAGGGATCGTGCTCCGGGAGGGGGCCGGTCACGCCCCCATGGTGCCGGTGAGCTCGGCGGCGGGGTTGTCCTCGGCCAGGCCGCGACCCCAGATGGACACGGGGCCGAGGTCGGTCCA
>NZ_JAGXJK010000557.1:0-232 GCF_019091605.1 Micrococcus sp. GbtcB5 | reverse complement strand
CGCCCTGGGCTCCGGCTGGGGCTGGGTGGCGGTGGCCGGCGCCGCCCTCGCCGCGGCCGGGGCCAAGCTCAACCTGCTGACGGGCATCTCCCGCACCGCCCTGGCCATGGCCCGCGAGTCCGACCTGCCCCGCCCCCTGGCCCGGGTCCATGCGGGGACCGGCACACCGTGGACGGCTCAGCTGACGGTGGCCGCGGCCGTGATCCTGCTCCTGCTCACCACGGACATCCTC
>NZ_JAGXJK010000556.1:0-232 GCF_019091605.1 Micrococcus sp. GbtcB5 | reverse complement strand
GGCCGCAGCCCGCGCCCTGTGGGCCGGACCACCCTGGGCCTGGTCCGCGGGCCCGGGGCCGCCCTGCCGCGGCCGGACACGCCGGAGCCGCCCGCCGTCGACCTCGGATCCCCACCGGCCCGGCAGTCCGTCGTGATCCCGCTGGGGGCGGCCCTGGGCCCGCTGGTGCTCGGGGTCGCCCTGGTCCTGGTGATGGGCAACCCGGTGTTCCTGCTGTTCGGTGTGCTGTCCG
>NZ_JAGXJK010000555.1:0-232 GCF_019091605.1 Micrococcus sp. GbtcB5 | reverse complement strand
CGCATCGGCGAGCGCTCCTCCCACACCTGGTTCGTGCTCAAGTACCTGCTCGGCCACGTGGACGTCCGCAACTACGACGGCTCCTGGACCGAGTGGGGCAACGCCGTGCGCCTGCCCATCGCCGTCGGCGAAGTGCCGGGCGAGGCCCCCGCGCGCTGTGCCCCCGGCACGGCGGGGGTCACTAGGCTGGGCCACCATGACCGAGGACCACGCCGTGCCCGCCGCCCTGGCC
>NZ_JAGXJK010000554.1:0-232 GCF_019091605.1 Micrococcus sp. GbtcB5 | reverse complement strand
GCACTGCCCTCGGCCACCGCCCTCGTGGCCGCCCCGGACATCGCCTCCGTGGCGGACCAGAACCGCGCGCTGGCCCGGCAGCTCCCCGAAGCCGCCGACCTGTGGATCTTCACGACGACGGCGCACCGCTACGCCGACGCCGTGCCCTGGCAGCTGCTGGTCGGGGCCGCCGACCGCGACATCACCGTGGCCGGCGGGCTCGGCCGCGGGCCCGAGGGCGCGGCGGGGGGCA
>NZ_JAGXJK010000553.1:0-232 GCF_019091605.1 Micrococcus sp. GbtcB5 | reverse complement strand
ATACTAATAGATCGAGGACTTAACCATATAATATGTAGCAATGTTATCTAGTTTTGAAGGAATATGCCTTCATAGTTTGGTGATGATGGCAGAGAGGTCACACCCGTTCCCATACCGAACACGGAAGTTAAGCTCTCTAGCGCCGATGGTAGTTGGGACCTTGTCCCTGTGAGAGTAGGACGACGCCAAGCAAAAAACTAAGTCGATTCGACTTAGTTTTTTTTGTGTTTAT
>NZ_JAGXJK010000552.1:0-232 GCF_019091605.1 Micrococcus sp. GbtcB5 | reverse complement strand
GACAAGCCATCGAGGGCGGCCCTGTAGGCAGATAGACCGGCTCTCAGAGAACCTGAATCCGTCGATTGCGGTTCAGGCCTCGGCATCGCATCGATGAGACGCGCACGCATCTTGCTCAAGTACTCGACGACAGTGCTTTCCTTATCGACGGCTACGGAAGCAATCTCACCGAGCACCTCAACTGCGAAGTCAACTTCGACTTGTGCTCCTGCTGGACCACGCTGGATCAGAA
>NZ_JAGXJK010000551.1:0-233 GCF_019091605.1 Micrococcus sp. GbtcB5 | reverse complement strand
ACCAGGTCCGTGGTCCCGGGCACCGGGGTGTCCGTCGGGGCGACGAGCCCGTGCAGGCCGACGCCGCCGGGCGCGCCCGCATCCCGTCCGGCCAGCTCCGAGTGGGCCGGGTCGTAGACCCCCACCAGGAAGGTCGCCGTCCCGTCCACGAGCCCCACGTGCGCGTGGTGGTGCGGGTGCGCGGCGCTCGCCTCGTACTCGGCCACGACGTCGGCCAGACCCGCCTCCGTCAT
>NZ_JAGXJK010000550.1:0-233 GCF_019091605.1 Micrococcus sp. GbtcB5 | reverse complement strand
GGTGGGCCAGCCCCTCGAGGACTCCGGGCTGCTCGCGAGGGCCCTGCAGGTGCTCACCCTGCCCCGCGGCCCCTCCGTGTTCCCCGCCCCCGCGGACCCGAAGGTCCTCGAAGAGGGCGCCCGGCTGCTCTGCTTCGGCAAGCCCGGGAACATGCGCGCCCCCATCCCCGCCCGCGCCCCCCGCCCCAGGCGCGTGCGGAAGCTGCCGGCCTCCCCGATCCTCGCGTCCGTGG
>NZ_JAGXJK010000055.1:0-3423 GCF_019091605.1 Micrococcus sp. GbtcB5 | reverse complement strand
GTCAGAGAGCATCTGGAACCGGGACATGTCCCCAGGGTCTCAGCTGACTCGTGCATCTATTCTCAGACACGCCCTAGGTCGCGGGCGAGTACCGCCGGGTAGCTCGGGCCCTCGAGGAGTGTCATGAGGATGCGGGAGCGGGTCGGGTCGGCCATCGCCCGGCCCAGCCGGTTCATCACGTCCAGCCGCGAAGCAATAGTCAGCATGCGCTGAGCATACAGAACCTGCTGACCTCTCGTGTGTGGCTCCCGCTGCTGATATCTGCACATCTGCATAGGTGTATGGTCGTGGCATGAGTGTGACGCCGTTGGATTCGTGTCAGGTCACCGCCGTCCATCCGGAGAAGGTGGCGCTGACCCGGGAGAGGATCCCCGACGAGCGCGAGGCCGGCAGGTTGGCCGGGCTGTTCAAGCTCCTGGGGGACCCGCGCCGTGCCCGGGCGCTGTATGCGTTGCTGGAGGCCGGCGAGCTGTGCGTGTGTGACCTGGCGGCGTCGGTCGATGTCGCGGAGGCGTCGGTGTCCCAGGTGCTGCGGGTGCTGCGTTCCGCTGGGGTGGTCGAGAACCGCCGGGAGGGGCGGATGGTGTACTACCGCCTCGCTGACGGGCATGTGCGGATGCTGCTGGACGTCTCCCGTGAGCACGCCCGCCACGAGGGGCAGGGCTGATGGGGGCGGGACACAGTCATGCCCCGGCGACCGGGCATGCCGGTGGCCGCTACCGTCGGCGGCTGGCGGGGGCGTTCGCCCTGACGGCGGGCTTCTTCCTGATCGAGCTGGTCGCGGGGCTGGTGTCGGGGTCGTTGGCGCTGCTGTCGGATGCCGGGCACATGGCTGCCGATGTGGTGGTGCTGGGTGCGGCGCTGCTGGCGACGCGCATCGCGAGCCGGCCGGACTCCACGGGGCGACGCACCTATGGCTCCTACCGGGCCGAGGTGTTCGCCTCGGCGTTGGCGGTGCTGGCGATGCTCGCGGTCGGGGTGTACGTGGTGGTCGAGGCCATCAGCCGGCTGGGCGACGCGCCGGAGGTGGCCTCCGGCGCCATGCTCGCGGTCGGCTTCGCCGGCCTGGTGATCAACATCATCTCCACGCTGCTGCTGCGCAGCGGGGCCAAGGACAGCCTGAACGTCAAGGGCGCCTACTACGAGGTGATCGCCGACGCCGCCGGGTCGGTGGGTGTCATGGTCGCCGGCGTGCTGATCATTCTCACCGGCCAGCCGATCTGGGACGTCGTGGTCGCGGCGCTCATCGCGGTCTTCGTCATCATCCGGGCGGTGGTTCTGGGCAGGCAGGTGATCGCGGTGCTGGGCCAGCACGCCCCGGAAGGGGTGGACCCGGAGGACGTCGCCGGTGACCTGGACGCAGTCGAGGGGGTGGAGGAGGTCCACGACCTGCACCTGTGGACCCTGACGTCGGGGATGAACGTGGCCACGGCCCACCTGGTCGCTGACCAGGGCGCGGACCACGGCGCCGTGCTTGCCGGCGCGCGCCGGGTGCTGCGCGACCGTTACGGTATCGCCCATGCCACCTTGCAGGTGGAGGGCGCCGGCAGCGACGGCTGTCACGACCTGAGCTGGTAGCACTCGGCACGGAAGCCCGCTCGCGAGAGCCGCACATGCTTGAGCAACGTCTTAGGAGCGCGCGATGGCCGCGAAGCACGGCAAGGGCCCCGGGCCGGACGAGGGCCAGCGGCCGGCCCGGCGCGGGGTGGTGCTCACCCTGCTGGGGATCGGTCTGGTCGCCGCGGCTTACGTGGTGACGATCGTGGTCATGGTGGTGCGGTGACGCGGCCCAAACGGACCGCGGCCTCATGGCGGCGCCGCAAGGCGGTCATCGCGTCGTCCAGTGCTGTCCTCGTCGGGTCGAGCACGTAGAGGTCGTGAAGACGTCCAGATATAGGCCTGGGACGGGAGTTCTTGCATCGACTGAACTCCCCGGTGGTTGCAGGTCCGATACGCAGGGGTGCCAGTAAGTAGGGCTGATCGGCGCCCATTTTCTTGTCTCGCGCCCCGGGGCGAGGCGGTCCCCTATCGGTGTCCCTGTGTGCGGGGCAGGTTCACGCCGCGCAGCAGGAGAGCTTGGCGATGTCGGTGGTGAAGGCCTGCGCGGTGAGCTTGAGGCCTTCGGCCATGGTCAGGTAGGCGCTCCAGAGGTTGGCGACCTGGCTGGTGATCATGCCGGCCTCGAGCATGTAGACCCCGGCGGCGGCGAGGTCGCCGGCGTCCTGGGCCAGGGCGGTAATGCCGATGATGCGGCCGGTGTCGGCGTCGGTGACCATCTTGATGAACCCGCGGGTGTCGCGGTTGACGATCGCGCGTGGGACGTGCGCGAGTGACAGGACACGGCTGTCGTAGCGGATCCCGGCAGCGGAGGCCTGCCGTTCGGTCATCCCGACGGCGGCCAGGGCGGGGCTGGTGAACACGACCCGGGGCAGGTGGCGGTAGTCGACCTCGAGGCCGGCGCCGGTGAGGGCGTTGTCGGCGACGAGGGCGCCGTGGGCCGCGGCGACGTACACGAACTGACGGTGGGCGGTGACGTCACCGGCAGCCCAGACGCGCGGGTTGGTGCTGCGCAGATGGCTGTCGACAACCACCTCGCCGTGGTCGCCGGTGCGCACGTCGACGGTGTCGAGACCGAGCGTGGCGGTGACCGGGCGGCGCCCGGTGGCGACGAGTACCTCGGCCGCCCGGAGTTCCTGTGAGCCGTCAGTGGTGGTGGCAGTGACCGTGACCTCGCCGGTGGCCGGGTCGCGGCGGACCGCGCTGGGCACCGCGCCGCGGATGATCTGGATGCCTTCGTCCGTGAAGATCTCATCCAGGGCGGTGGACGCCTCGGGTTCTTCCTGGGACGCCAGCCGTGAGCGGACCAGCATGGTGACCCGGACGCCGAGCCGAGCGAAGAGCTGGGCCTGCTCCATCGCGACGTAGCCGCCGCCGATGACCAGCAGCGACTCCGGGACGTGGTCCAGTTCCATCGCGGTGGTCGAGGTCAGGTAACCGGCCTCCTGCAGGCCGGGGACCGGCGGCGCCCAGGGCCTGGAGCCGGTGGCGATGAGGTAGTGCGCGGCCCGGACCGTCTCCACCGTGCCGTCAGGGCCGGTGACGCGCAGTGCCGGCTCGCTGGGTGTGCCGACGAACGTGGCGTCCCCGGGGTGGAGATCCCATCCGTACTCGGTGGCCAGGTCCAGGTACTTCTCGCCACGCAGTGACCCGACGAGCCGATCCTTGCCGGCGATCAAGGCGGGCATGTCGACCGGCCGGACTTCGGGGAGCAGCAGGCCGGGGAACCGGGAGGCGTCGAGTGTGACGTGGCGGGCCTCGGCGGTCGCGAGCAAGGCCTTGGAGGGCAGGGCGTGTCAGATGGTCTGTGTAAGCCGTACCGAGAGGAACGGTAAGAATCATGACCATGATCGACGAGAAGAACCC
>NZ_JAGXJK010000549.1:0-233 GCF_019091605.1 Micrococcus sp. GbtcB5 | reverse complement strand
GACCAGGATCGTGTCCTTCGAGACGCGCAGGCCCGTGTCGGAGCGGACGGCGGTGACGAACACGTTCTGTGCGGAGGGCAGGGGGGCCAGGACGACGGCGACGAACACGTGCCGCGCATCCAGACCGTACACGAACTGCGCGAGCAGCCAGGGCAGCAGCGGATGCACCACCAGCTTCACGGCCGAGGCGAGCAGCATGTCCGCGCGTCGCCCGCCGGCCCGCTCGAGCGGCC
>NZ_JAGXJK010000548.1:0-233 GCF_019091605.1 Micrococcus sp. GbtcB5 | reverse complement strand
CTCTCCGACGAGACGGTGATCGTGCGCGAGCAGGGCCCCTTCTTCCTCGGCGGCCCCCCGCGCGTGAAGGCCGCGATCGGGGAGGCCGTCTCGCCCGAGGACCTCGGCGGCGGCCGGCTGCCCGCCGGGCGCTCCGGCGTCGCGGGCCACCCGGCGGACGACCCCCCGCCCGCCATGGCGGTCCTCCCGGACATCGTGGGCACCCTGCCCCCGGCCCCGGCGCCGGGCCGGGG
>NZ_JAGXJK010000547.1:0-233 GCF_019091605.1 Micrococcus sp. GbtcB5 | reverse complement strand
TCCTCGGAGAACGTCTCCGCACCCTCCGGAAAGTGCCCGCAGAAGCTGACCGCGTGCGCCCAGATGTTGCGCAGGCCGTTGGCCAGCAGCGTGCCCGCCAGCGTGGCCTTGCCCGGGCCCGTCAGCACCTCGGCGACGGCCGGCGTGGCGAAGGAGTCCTTGGCGATCTGCCGGGCCGCCCTGACGCCCACCGAGCGCAGATACGGCTTCAGCTCCCCCCGGGACTTCTCTCC
>NZ_JAGXJK010000546.1:0-233 GCF_019091605.1 Micrococcus sp. GbtcB5 | reverse complement strand
AACGGTGTTACAAGAACTGTAAGTAAACGTTCTTTTTCTTGTTCCACCGTTCTCGCTGCCATAATACCTGGAACATTACATCCAAAACCGATAATCATCGGAATGAATGCTTTTCCGTTTAAACCGAAGAACTCCATAATTCGATCCATAACAACTGCAATTCGCGCCATATATCCTGAGTCTTCTAGTAATGAAATGAAAAAGAATAGTGCAAAGATTTGTGGCACGAATAC
>NZ_JAGXJK010000545.1:0-233 GCF_019091605.1 Micrococcus sp. GbtcB5 | reverse complement strand
ACCACCCCCGCCGAGGTGCCCGCCCGGCTGACGGCCATGGCCCCCCTGGCCGGCAGGCGGCCCGAGACGGTGGCCGCGCAGCCCCGCGCCGGCGTGGACGCCGTGCTGCACGACGCCCGCGACGGCCACGGGCGGCATCCAGTCGAACTCGCCGGCCCGGACCCGCGGGCCGACGGGTGCGCCCTGCTGCCCGCCCCCACGTGGCGGCCCGGAACCGAGGCGGCGGGTGGGGG
>NZ_JAGXJK010000544.1:0-233 GCF_019091605.1 Micrococcus sp. GbtcB5 | reverse complement strand
CGGCCCACATAGGTCAGCACGCCGTTCTCGTCGCGGCGGGCGATGTCGCCGGTGAGGAAGACGCCGTCGCGGAACACCTCGTCCGTCTTCTCCTGGTTGCCGTAGTAGGACTTCAGCAGGCCCACCGGGCGCGGGTCCAGGCGCAGGCAGATCTCGCCCTCCTCGGCCTCCTGGCCCGGGAGCGGGGCGAGCAGGGTGACGTCCGTGCCGGGCAGCGGACGGCCCATCGAGCC
>NZ_JAGXJK010000543.1:0-233 GCF_019091605.1 Micrococcus sp. GbtcB5 | reverse complement strand
CGGAGGGTTGTGGCCCGGGAGTCCGCCGCCGAGGCGCTCGGGGCCACCGACGGCGGGGGCGAGCGGGCCGCCGCCCTCGACCTCGTGCGCCGTCGGCTGCGGGGCCGCACCGTCCCCGGCGGCGCCTCGCCGGAGGCCCGGGCCGAGCGGGACAAGGTGTCCCGCCGCCTCGTCGGCATGCTGGGACGCAAGGGCTACGGCGGCGGGCCCGGGTTCGCCGGCGTGGAGGAGGG
>NZ_JAGXJK010000542.1:0-233 GCF_019091605.1 Micrococcus sp. GbtcB5 | reverse complement strand
AGAAGTTAAAGATGCTCTTGAAGCGATCTTTGGTGTTAAAGTAGAAAAAG
This sequence comes from Micrococcus sp. GbtcB5, assembly GCF_019091605.1. Lineage (NCBI taxonomy): Bacteria > Bacillati > Actinomycetota > Actinomycetes > Micrococcales > Micrococcaceae > Micrococcus > Micrococcus sp. GbtcB5. The sequence continues at coordinate 183 of NZ_JAGXJK010000542.1, read as the reverse complement.
TGGACATCATGAACTACAAGCCGAAAGCAAAACGCGTTGGTCGTCACGCTGGTTTTACTAGCCGTCGTCGTAAAGCAATCGTTAAGCTAACTGCTGACAGCAAAGAAATCGAAATCTTCCAAGGCGTTTAATTCTTACTAAAGAAGGAGGGAAATTGAGATGGGAATTAAAAAGTATAATCCA
>NZ_JAGXJK010000541.1:0-233 GCF_019091605.1 Micrococcus sp. GbtcB5 | reverse complement strand
CAGTCCGGCGCCCGCCCGGCCAGCCCGGCGCGGACGGACCGGCCTGAACGTCCGGCCCCGCAGCAGAGCCGGCCCGCCCGACCGGCGGCGGCGCAGCCGAACCGACCCGCTCCGGCACCGGGGCAGGCCCCGCGCGAGCCGGAGGCCTCCCGCCCCGCCCCGCCGCGCTCCGCCGCACCCTCCACCGCGGAGGACGACCCGGCGCCGCCGGCGGGTCCGGCCCCGGCCACACC
>NZ_JAGXJK010000540.1:0-233 GCF_019091605.1 Micrococcus sp. GbtcB5 | reverse complement strand
TGGGTGAGGAGCACACCACGCTGACCAGCACGGATGGCGAAGATCTCGAAACGATTCCAGGATGGTCTGGTCGTAGGAGGGGACGGTGTCGTCACCGGGCGTTACAGAGTTGCTAAGAACAGCGCGCTCGGATGCGCGCAGGAGCTCATGGAGATCGCCTTCCAGCCACCCTGCCTGCGCGGAGGTCAACCCGGGCAACGTAGCCCGGCGGATCAAGAGGGCGCGGGTCCAGG
>NZ_JAGXJK010000054.1:0-3602 GCF_019091605.1 Micrococcus sp. GbtcB5 | reverse complement strand
ATCCATGCCCGTCCGTCTGCGCCCTGCCGTCCTCGACGACGCCGAGGCCCTCGCCGCCCTGGCACGGAGCCAACGCGCGCACCTGGCTCCGTGGGAGCCGGAGCGCCCCGCCCACTGGTTCACGGAGGCCGGGCAGCGCGAGGCCCTCGAACAGGCAGACCGTGACCGGGCCGCCGACCGCTCCTACGCGTTCCTCATCACCGACGCGGCGGGTTCGATCCTCGGTCGTCTCACCCTGGCCAGCGTGGTGCGCGGGGCCGGCCAGTTCTGCTCGATCGGTTACTGGGTCGCCCGCGAGGCGACGGGCCGCGGTGTGGCGACCGCCGCCGTCGGGCAGGCCCTGCAGATCGCCTTCGGCGAGCTCGGACTGCACCGCGTGCAGGCCGAGATCCTCCCCCACAACCACGCCTCCCGCCGCGTGCTGGAACACCACGGGTTCCAGCGGTACGGCCTGGCTCCGCAGTACCTGCGGATCGCCGGCCGCTGGCAGGACCACGAGCTCTGGCAGCTCCTCGCGCCGGCGGAGGGGCAGCGGTGACCCCTGACGACGCCGCCCGGGAAGGACTTCTCACCAGCCGGGCCGCCTATGGCGCCCGCGCGGACGAGTACACGGAGCTGCTGGGGACCATGGACGCCGTGGCCGAGGACGACAGGCTGCTGGTCGAAGCCTGGGCCGACCGGGTGGATGGGGTTCTGGCCGACGTCGGCTGCGGGCCGGCCCACTGGACCGCGCACCTGGCCTCGCTGGGCCATGACGTAACGGGCATCGAGCCGGTCGAAGAGTTCGTGACCCACGCACACCGAACCCACCCGGAGGTACGCGTGGAGCCGGGCTCGTTCCAGACCCTGCCCGTAGCCGCCGTCGACGGGATCCTGGGCTGGTACTCAATCATCCACACGCCGCCGGTGGAGATGCCTCTCCTCCTGGAGCGCGCACACCAGGCACTGCGCCCTGGCGGGTCACTGCTGCTGGGCTTCTTCGCGTCAGACCAGGTGGAGGCCTTCGATCATGCCGTCACCACGGCGTGGTACTGGCCGGTCGATGAGCTCGCGGGCGTGCTGGCCGCGGCGGGGTTCACCGTGGTCAGCCGCGGCACACGGCAGGACACGGGGGCCCGCCGGCACGGGTGGATCGAGGCTGTCAGGGACTGAGTCATCTGGCGCTTTCCGCCCCAAATTTTCCAGGGAACCGTCCTTCGCGATTCGCGTTCGATCTTCACCGCGTCTGGACAGTCAGCGAGCGCTCCCCTTGGGCGCCGCGAACCGTCGTTTGTGGCCGGCGTTCCGGCCCTCCTGCCGCGGGCCGCCCCGACTCCACGCGTCCTGCACCGCCACCTTCCCAATGCCGACAACGACGCCCCCGACCCGCACGGTGAAGCGGTCCCCCGCCGTGAGGTAAGACCCCCGTAGCATGTTCGCGCTCTCCGGACGACCGGAGCTCCTGGACCACGCCTACTCAAGACGGCAGAAGCCCCATACGGCGGGTGCCTCGAGACCTCTGGACAGGGTGGCGGGGGTAACCGACGGGCTCGCAGCAGGAAGCAGACGCCTCGACTCCCGGCAAGCTCCAGTGGAGGGGTGGCCATGACAGACAAAATACGAACACAAGTCCTCGAGCCAGCCCCCGGGCAGGCCAGTGCCCACACCCGCAACCGTCAACGAGTAGGGGATGGGCACCATTGCGGCCGTGCAGGCTCAGTACCGGGTCACCTTAAGGGTGGCGTTCGCGCAGGACGCGGCCTTCTTCACCAAGAACGCCTTCTCCGTGGCGTCAGCCTTCAACCCCCAGCGGATCTTCACCGCCGTCCAGTCCGCGATGTACTGGCACTGGTTCTTCGGCGGCAGCCACTGCTCCGGACCGCGGGCCTGCTTGGCCGAGTTCAACGCCGAGGTCTGCGCGTTCAGCGACCGGGCATCCCCCAAGTCGTTGTAGAACGCCACCCGCTTGGCCTTGGTCCAGTACCGGGCTCCCGAGCCCCACGCCTCATGCACGGGCACCATGTGATCGATCTGCACCGTCGAAGCAGACGTGTGCGTCCGCAGATCCCAGCTGCTCACCCACTTGCCCGTGGCCACCGTGCACTTACGGGCCGTCGTGAACTTCGGGGTGGTCTTGGACTCTGCGATCAACACCTCTGCCCGCGTGTTCTGGCAGTCCCTGTTCGCATCCTTCCAGTCCCCGAACTGGGCGGCCCGGTCATAGCCGGCATTGTTCTCCGCCGCCACCGGCAACGACGCCACAGCCGTGCGCAGCGGGGCCGAGTACGTGGTGCCGGCTGCCGCCGGTCCCACGCCCCCGAGGACAGCGGTGGCGACGAAAACAGCGGCAGTGGCCAGAGAAGCCAGAGAGCGTCGTGACATGGGCGAGTTCCTTGCTCGAGCGGATGACGCGATGCGAAGTCGCATCGCAGCTGATCCTAAGCTTGTGTGAAGCCATGCTCGGCACGGAATCCCCGGTCCCTAGGATGGGCAGGATCAGCGCGGACAGCGCCCCATGCCACTCGGCCCAGAGAAAGAACACCCGTGTCTCGACTGACTGACCTGCTCGCCCAGGCCCGCAAGACCGACCCACAGCTGGCCGCAGACCTAGAGGCTGAGTTCCGCCAGCTCACCCGGCGCAGCCAGTTCGGTCTTGTGTTTGAGCGCCATCAGCCCGAAGCTGTGGAGCTGCCCGGCCGCCCCGTGCGCCGTGGAGACACCGTCCGCGTGCTGCCCCCGCGGGGGAGCCTCACCATCGGGGACACCCGTCACTGGGTCGTCACCGACGTCGAACGCACCCCAGACGGCAAGCAAGCCCACCTGACCGAAGCAGACATCGACGCCGAGGTCCGCGAGCCGGCCACCTCAACAGCAGCACTCGAGGACCTGGTGGTGGTCGCCCGGTTCGAGGACCCGATCTACCCGGGTCTGGTCGAGACAGGCCGCGTCGAAAACGGTGGGGACAAACCGTTCCACACGGTCATCAACGCCGAGAACTTCCACGCCCTCGAGATGCTCACCTACACCCACCGCCACAAGGTGGACTGCATCTACATTGACCCGCCGTACAACACCGGGGCGAAGGACTGGAAGTACAACAACGACTATGTCGAGTCCGACGACGACTACCGCCACTCCAAGTGGCTCTCATTCATGGAACGGCGTCTTCTAGTCGCTAAAGAACTTCTGAGCCCGGAAAACTCCGTCCTGATCGTTACCATTGACGAGAAGGAGTACCTGCGCCTCGGGATGCTCCTAGAGCAGACGTTCCCTGAGGCGCATATGACGATGGTGACGTCTTCGATCAACAACGCAGGGGCGTCACGCGCAGGAACCTTTGGCCGGGCTGCCGAATATATCTACTTTCTTCGTTTTGGTGAGTCAAGGGCTATCCCGCTTCCTCTCTCTGAGGAGTGGAACCCGGTCGGACGAAAAAGCAAACACGACCTTCTTTGGAATCCGTTGATTCGCACCGGCACCAATACTCTCCGGAACGACAGCCCCAATCAGTTCTATCCTGTTTTCGCCTCTCTCGGAAGCCGCAGGTGGTCACCCGGACCGTGGACGGCAAGGTCCACGAGCCGATGGAGCGCATGACCATCGGCATCCCCGAGGAGTTCATG
>NZ_JAGXJK010000539.1:0-233 GCF_019091605.1 Micrococcus sp. GbtcB5 | reverse complement strand
CGCCCGTGCACGTGGGCGACCCGGCCGGCCTCGGGATCACGGACCTGGCGGCACCGGACTTCGGCGGCGCCGTCGAGGTCCCGCAGGGCCACCTGCCCGTGTTCTGGGCGTGCGGGGTGACGCCGCAGGCGGGGATCATGGAGTCCCGCCCGCCGCTGGCCATCACGTACGCGCCCGGGCACCTGCTCATCACGGTCCTCCCGGACCGGATGATCCAGGTCCCGCGCCCTCCG
>NZ_JAGXJK010000538.1:0-233 GCF_019091605.1 Micrococcus sp. GbtcB5 | reverse complement strand
GCCTGCTGCCGCAGGGCCGGCATGGTGCGGGCGACCAGGGACAGGCCCGCCACGCGGACCGAGACCTGGGCGCTGGGCATGGCGCCGGTGACCGCGTCGACGTCGGCCAGGGCGTCCGACAGGCCGCGTCCCTGCGCCTTGAGGGCGGCGGCCAGCTCCGCGGCCATGCGGGCGGCCGTGATGCCGTCCTTGTCCCGCACCATGGCCGGGTCCACGCCGTAGCCGGGGGCCTC
>NZ_JAGXJK010000537.1:0-233 GCF_019091605.1 Micrococcus sp. GbtcB5 | reverse complement strand
ACGCGGGCGGGCGCCGGCCCGGCCACGCCTGCCCCGCGCCCGGGTTCCTGCACCCGTTCACCGCGGCCGACGGCACCCCGTTCGTGCGCGGCCGTCAGGTCGCCGGGTACACCAACGGCGAGGAGGAGGCCGCCCAGCTGACGGACGTCGTCCCGTTCCTCGTCGAGGACGCGCTGACCGCCGCCGACGCGGACTACCGCAAGGGCCCGGACGGGGAGAGCTTCGTGGTCACG
>NZ_JAGXJK010000536.1:0-233 GCF_019091605.1 Micrococcus sp. GbtcB5 | reverse complement strand
GCGGGCGGGGCGGGGTGCGGGGTCTGCGGTGCGGTCATGTCCACCATCATGACGCACGCCCCGGACGCGACAGCCGTGAGCGGACGCCGGCGGCGTCACAGGGGGAAAGACGACGCCGCCGGGCGGGTCCGGCTCAGTCGGCGGGCAGGGCGGCGGCCAGCATCTCCTCGGCGATGGGGGTGGACTCCCTGCCCCCGGCCTCGGGCCGGCCCCCGAAGGGGGCCTTCACCACC
>NZ_JAGXJK010000535.1:0-233 GCF_019091605.1 Micrococcus sp. GbtcB5 | reverse complement strand
GGCAGCCCGGGCTCGGGGACGCGGGGGGAGGCCAGGGGCCGCGGCGGGGCGGCCTTGATGCCGAGGTCGAGGGCGGCGATCTCGGCGATCGGCTCGCCCTCCCAGCCGTGCTCGGCCGGCACGATGACGTACGGCTCCTCCGTGGTGACGGACTCCGCGAGGCGGGCGCCGGCCATCGACGGCTGGGCGCGCACCACCGCCAGCAGCTCGGCCACCGGGCGGGCGGCGTGCTC
>NZ_JAGXJK010000534.1:0-233 GCF_019091605.1 Micrococcus sp. GbtcB5 | reverse complement strand
GAAGGACAACGCGAGCGTCGCGGGCTACGACGGCTCGTTGCTGACGGTCGGCTTCCAGCAGGACGGACCCCGCCAGTCGCTGCTCGGCCGGGGCGGCGACCGCGTGCTCGGCGGGGCCGTCCACCAGGTGCTCGGCATCCGCCCGCGGCTCGACCTGATCCTCGGTGGGGGCGCGCCGGCCCGGGGGGCCCGCGCACAGTCCGGCGCCCGCCCGGCCCGCCCGGCGCGGGCGG
>NZ_JAGXJK010000533.1:0-233 GCF_019091605.1 Micrococcus sp. GbtcB5 | reverse complement strand
GCCGGTGCCGGGTGCGCCGTCGTCGTGGGGGAGGGCGACCAGCCCGGACACGCCGCCGCCGGCCGCGGAGGCGAAGTCCGCCACGCCGGGCACGGTCAGGCCACGCTCCTCGGCGCCGGCCACGATCGCGCGGGCGGTCGGGTGCTCGGACCCGCGCTCGACGGCGGCCGCCAGGGTCAGCAGGACGTCGGCGGCCTGGTCCGGCGCCGGTTCGTCAACGGAAGCGCTCCGGG
>NZ_JAGXJK010000532.1:0-233 GCF_019091605.1 Micrococcus sp. GbtcB5 | reverse complement strand
CTGGGCCATGGCCTGCTGGGTGAGGCCGGAGCAGTCGAAGCCGGAGGGGCCGCTGCCGCCCCACGCGTAATAGGAGGACGGGTTCCGGACGGCGGCGCGCACGTAGTCGACGGCGGCCTGCTTGGGCGCGGGCGCCGACGCAGGGGCGGGGGCGGGGGCGCTGGAGGTGGAGACCGAGGTGGTCTTCAGGGCCATCCCCGGGTGGGGCATGGTCGAGGAGGTCATGCCGTTGA
>NZ_JAGXJK010000531.1:0-234 GCF_019091605.1 Micrococcus sp. GbtcB5 | reverse complement strand
CACCTGCTATGATGGCGATATTAGTTGCAGTGATGAGTTCTTTGTTTTTATTTATTGGAATGAAACTTGGAACGGTTTTATCAAATATGAAATGGTTACAAAAATTTACATTCCTGCCTGGGGTATTACTCATTATTATTGGAATTTGGAAAATGTAAGTACGGGCGTGGAACATGAGTTTCGCGCCTTTAATCTTGAGGTGGGGAAGACGGAAGGCCGTGCGCTCGGCCCAGC
>NZ_JAGXJK010000530.1:0-234 GCF_019091605.1 Micrococcus sp. GbtcB5 | reverse complement strand
TATGGCGCAGACTTTTCTTTTAATAGTTCTGGAAATTGGGAAGAGAGTTTACGCGGAGAGAAAGTAGATTTAATAATCGATAGTATAGGTCCAGCAACATTCTTAAAATACTTTGATGTATTAAAACCAAATGGGAGAATTGTTAATTTTGGTGCATGCTCAGGAGATAAAATTGAATTACCATTTCGTGCATTATTTTATAATCAAATCGATATAATGGGAACATCTATGGGG
>NZ_JAGXJK010000053.1:0-3688 GCF_019091605.1 Micrococcus sp. GbtcB5 | reverse complement strand
TAAAACACCTTCTTGGGTCATGGGGCTCAAAGGATTTGCGCCCGATGATCTGAAGGGTTGAGATGGGGGCACCCGGGATCTGCATTTTCATTACGATAAGCGGCGGCATGCGGGCCATCGTTGCGGCGTAGTGCGTGGTGGGCAGTCGCCCTACCTGCGAGTCCCATTCTTGCGCCGCCAACTACCTACGGTGTGACGAATGCCGGGCGGGGCGTGGTCAACTAATCTCTCGGTCGGAGGATTCACGAGTTGGTCGTTAATCGCATTGTGTTCGTTACGCGGTTCCCCATTTGCTTTTTCAGTGCACGTCAGGCCAGCGGGTGGGCGCCAGGTTCGACGATTGCGGGTCGCAAAAAAGAGGCCAGGGCTCCGCTGGCGTCAGGCCGCTCGGGGCAGGGAACCGTCCGTCGTCGAGCAACTGGGCACAGCGTTCGGCAAGGGCTTTCGACTTCCGCGGCACCCAGCAACTCAGCCAGCCCCGCCCCAGCTCACCGTCGAGCCCCGCGACTACCGGGCGACGCCGTCGCGCTCCTCCTCGCTCAGCGCCTTGCCCAGCCATCCCCACAGCACCGTCCGCAGCTTGTCCTCCACATGGAACGTGAGCCCGTGGCCCACGCCGCACCGATGACCGCCGGGCATGGCGAGGATCTGCGCGTTCCCTGCGGTCGGCGTTGTTCACGATCACGTCGAACACTGCCATCCGGCGCAGCGCCGCCGAGTCCTCGTGGGCAAGGACGAGGCCCTGCCCGTCCTCACCCTCCTCAACGTGTGAGCCCGGTGGGGGAGCAGGCCATCACCAGCCGCCCGAGGTCGCGGGCGGTCGCCGTCAGGTCCTCTGCCGTACGGCGGATCGCTGTCGCCAGGTCCTGGGGCCCGCGGCCAATGGGCACGATCGCGGTGATGCCCTCGTCGTAGAGGGTGTCCGCGTCCTGTCCCACGGAGCCGGCGAGGACGATCACCGGGATCGCACGGCCGGCTGCGCGCACGGCCTGGGCCACGCCGACCGGCACTTTCCCGGCCAAAGACTGGCCGTCTATGCGCCCCTCCCCGGTGATGACGAGGTCAGCGGTCTTCACGAGGTCGTGGAAACCCGCCGTCTCGAGGACGACGTCGATGCCCGGCTTCAAGGTGGCCCCGATGAAGGCGTGCAGGCCACCGGCCAGACCTCCCGCCGCCCCCGAACCGGGAAGCGCATCGATCGCGACCCCGAGGTCTCGCTCGACGATGCCCGCGAGATGGACCAGCCCGGTGTCCAGGCTCGCCACTGATGCAGGATCCGCCCCCTTCTGGGGGCCGAACACGTGGGCTGCACCCTGCGATCCCGTGAGGGGGTTGCTGATGTCACACATCACCTCCACGTCGACGTCGCGGAGCCGGTCTCGTGCCGGGGTGGAGTCGATCCGCGCAATCCGGGTGAGGGTGTCGCCGGTCGGGACGAACTCCTCACCTGCGGCGTCGAGGAACCGGACGCCGAGGGCCGCGGCAGCGCCCGTGCCGCCGTCCGTCGTGGCGCTCCCGCCGGCCCCGACGATGACTCTGCGCGCGCCAGCGGACACCGCGTCGAGGATCTGCTCGCCGACCCCGAACGTCGTGGCCCGTCCCGTGTCCTCGCGTCCGGAGGCGAGCGGGAGCCCGGCACATGAGGCTGTATCGACCACCGCCACGTCCGGCTCGATCAGTCCGTAGTGGACAGGCACGCGTTCGCCGTAGAACACCCCGCAGACGGTCGCGGATCGCAAGGTGCCCCCTGCGGCAGCCACGAAGGCCTCGACGGTGCCCTCCCCGCCGTCGGCGATGGGCACCACGAGGACCTCGGCGTCGGTGACCGACGCGAGACCCGTCGCGATCGCGGAGCCCGCCTCCCGCGACGACAGGGCCCCCTTGAACGAGTCTGGGATGACGATGATGCGCTGCACGCGTGGATCTCCTAGGTCAGGTGACGGGGTCAGACGAGGACGAGGCCGAGGATCCAGATGAACACGATGGAGGTGAGTCCCATCAGGAGCGTGACCATCGTCTGGGTGCGGTAACCCTGCGAGGGCGTCATGCCGCTGAAGTTGGTGACCACCCAGAAGTACGAGTCGTTGGCGTGGGAGACGGTCATGGCGCCGGCCGCGATGGCCATGACCACGAGCGCGCTGGCCACCGGGGTCTCGAAGCCCAATGCAGGCATCATCGGGAAGACCATGGCCGACGTGGTCGTGAGGGCCACGGTGGAGGAGCCCTGCGCGGTCTTCAGGACGGCCGAGACGAGGAAGGGGAAGAACAGTCCGATGACCGACAACTGCGCAGCGTTGCTCTCGATGAAGGTGACGAGGTCGGTGGCGGCGATGACGCGCCCCAGCACACCGCCGGCCGCCGTGATGAACAGAATGGGGCCGACGACCCGGAGGGTCTCCTCTGTCAGGTCGTAGAACGTCTCGCCACGGCGCACGCTGAACAGCACGCCGACTGCGCAGAGGGTTCCGACGGCGAGCGCGATCATCGGCGTGCCGAGGAATCGGGCGAAGTCACCCGCGGGGCCGGTCCACTTCAGGACGGATGCGAGCGAGCCGAGAGCCATGAGCAGGATGGGGGCGATGATGGGCGCGAAGGACGCAGCGGTCCCAGGCATCCGCCCGTAGGACCGGCGAAGCGCGTCGTAGGCGGCCTCGAGCTCATCCGCATCCTCCGTCCCGGTCTCCTCGGGGGAGCTCACCCGCTTGCCGATGTAGAGGGCGTACAGGTACGCGACGAGGAGTGCGGGGATCGAGACGAGGACGCCGAGGCCGATCACCAACAGGAGGTGGTCACCGATGCCGAGGTTCTGGGCGGCTGCGATGGGCCCCGGGGTCGGCGGAATGAAGACGTGCGAGGTGTACAGACCTGCCGCCAGGGCCACGGTCATCGCCACGGGTGACGCCCCGGTGCGACGGGCCAGGGCCTTGCGGATGGGGTTGAGAATGACGAATCCGGAGTCGCAGAACACGGGGATGGAGACCACCCAGCCCATGAGCTGCATGGCCAGGACGGGGTAGCGCTTGCCGACGACCCTCACGAGCGCATCGGCGATCCTGAAGGCACCGCCGGTGCGCTCCAGGATGAGGCCGATGAGCGTGCCCAGGATGATGACGATGCCGATCGACGTGAAGATCCCGGAGAATCCCTCCCCGATCACGTCGGCGATGCCCTTGGCGGGCTCTTCCCCTTCGGCGCCGGTCGACTTCACCAGCGGGATCCCACCGATGATCCCCAAGACGAAGGCGACGGCCATGATCGAGAGGAAGGGGTGGATCTTCCATCTGGAGATCATGACGATCATCAGGGCGACGGCGAGGATGAAGACGAGCAAAAACGGTATTCCAGTCATCGGAAGTCCTTTGTGCGGCGCGGGATTCCAGCCAGACTAGGTGTAGGAGGGCATGACGTTGTTGACTCGGGCCGGTGCCAACGAGGCCGGAGGAGCGTCTCCGCAGGAGGTATGAGGCCGATGGTAGTTGTAGTGGTTCACCCACACCTGCAGGGCCTCACGCCGAGCTGTCTCTGAGGAGTACGGGCGGGCGTAGAGGACCTCGTCCACCATCAGCCGGTTGTAGCGTTCGACCTTCCCGTTGTGACGCGGGGTGTAGGGTCGGATCCGGTGGTGCCGGCCCCCGAGCGAGACCACCTTCGCGGTGAAGTCCACGGCCCGGTAGTTGTTGCCGTTGTC
>NZ_JAGXJK010000529.1:0-234 GCF_019091605.1 Micrococcus sp. GbtcB5 | reverse complement strand
CTCGTTTTAAATGGTATAGGTTATGCTCTTTTACCTTCTACTGTTTTAAAAGAAGTACAGGAAAATATGTATAAAACACCTGTTCAATTAACGAGAGAAACATGGTTATTGACGAGTGAATCCGCCAGACAATTAAAGCAAGTACGGGCATTTTTAGAAATTATAGAAGAAATTCAAATGGAAAAATAGGATTATTATCTTGCTACTCGCTCTATCGTTTGGTAGAGTAACATT
>NZ_JAGXJK010000528.1:0-234 GCF_019091605.1 Micrococcus sp. GbtcB5 | reverse complement strand
TATGTATTTTCACACCGTAATGCAACCACTTCTATTTGCACGAGGTGAAGACGTAGACGATGTGATGAAAGTACATGCTACCTCTTTTCTACTACTATTAAAAAGAGAGATTTCATCTTTTACGGCTATTTCTGTTTCAAGCAATAAACCGATAACGATAACATCTGAACATATTTATCCATATGATCTTGAATATTATGAATTTGTTGAAGAACAAGGAAAAGAATTGCTAAA
>NZ_JAGXJK010000527.1:0-234 GCF_019091605.1 Micrococcus sp. GbtcB5 | reverse complement strand
TCCACCACTCGGCAGACCAGATCGAGACCGGGCACATTGCCGATCATGAACCGGAAATCAGCAATCACGACTGATCGCAGTGCCCCTCCCGGGCTCGTTCCGGGCGGGAGCGCGACCGCGTCACGCAGGTAGGCACTACCCCTATGGGGTAGTAAGGCCAATTGGCACCACGGGCAGACACGGGAAGGAATCCCATGAAAAACTTCAGGCCATTCCCGAAGTACGGCGGAACGA
>NZ_JAGXJK010000526.1:0-234 GCF_019091605.1 Micrococcus sp. GbtcB5 | reverse complement strand
ATTCTAAGAAGTACAAAGCCCATGATGAGCAAAACCAAGCGAAACTTGGCGATATCGTTAAAATCATGGAAACTCGCCCGCTTTCTGCTACTAAGCGTTTCCGTTTAGTTGAAATCGTTGAAGAAGCGGTTATTATCTAAATAGCCGAATCGGAATTTTTAGTCCGAAGGGAGGTTTCATAACATGATCCAACAAGAATCTCGTTTGAAAGTTGCTGACAACTCTGGTGCACGT
>NZ_JAGXJK010000525.1:0-234 GCF_019091605.1 Micrococcus sp. GbtcB5 | reverse complement strand
AGCCCACCGACGGACTGGTGCGGGCCCTGCTGGACACCGCCCCGCCGCGCGGGCCGGTGGCCCGCCGCCGGCTCCGGCTGGAGGTGGCCCGGATCGCCGGCCGCCTCGAGGGGCGCGAGCTCGAGGACATCCGCGTGGCGCTGCTGATCTCGGAGATCTTCGCCCTGGTGCGGCGCCACTGGCTGTCCCTGCCGCCCGTGCTCGTGCAGCTGCTGCGGATGCTGATCATCGTGG
>NZ_JAGXJK010000524.1:0-234 GCF_019091605.1 Micrococcus sp. GbtcB5 | reverse complement strand
GGGCGGCGGATTCCTTGGGGGTGCTCACCCGGCCCAGCGTAGTCGGCGTCCCCGACGGCGCACCCGGGTCAGGGGATGCGGACGAGCACCGCCGTGATGTTGTCCCGGCCGTCGCGCCACAGGGCGGCGCCGATGAGCTCCCCGAGGGCGTCCGCGAGGCTGCCGGCGTCGGCGCTCCGCGCGCGGATCTCCTCGGCCAGCCGCTCGGCGGGCCGGGCGTCCCGGCACCCCAGC
>NZ_JAGXJK010000523.1:0-234 GCF_019091605.1 Micrococcus sp. GbtcB5 | reverse complement strand
CCGTCCGAGTCGTCCTGCTCCGCGTCCGGGGCGAACGCGGGCAGCGGGTCCCACGGGGCCTCCTCGGGCGGGGGGGCGTCGGCCCAGGCGGGCGGCTCCTCATCCCGGCCGCCCCAGCCGGCCGCCGGCGGGGCGGGGGCGGGCGACGTCGACGACGTCGGCGCCGGGCCCCCGGCGGGGGCGGGTGACGCGGGCGTCCAGGCGGGGGACGGCTGCGGTGCCTGGCGCTGGTGG
>NZ_JAGXJK010000522.1:0-234 GCF_019091605.1 Micrococcus sp. GbtcB5 | reverse complement strand
GCGCGGGATCAGCGCGGAGGGGACCGGGCCCCGGCGCTCCGCCCCCGATCTCATTGAAGACGGACGGAATACACCGCCGAGCCGCGAGGTTACCCGAGGTGGAGGCCGAGGGCGTCCAGCCCGCAGCCTCGCCTGACCAAGGAGGAAGCATGACCGAATACTCCCTTCCGGAGCTGCACTACGACTGCGCCGCGCTGGAGCCGCACATCTCGGCCCGCATCATGGAGCAGCACC
>NZ_JAGXJK010000521.1:0-234 GCF_019091605.1 Micrococcus sp. GbtcB5 | reverse complement strand
GGGCGGACGCGGGGGCGGGGCCCGGCGACGGCGCCCCGGGAGTCGGGGCCGGACGCGACGAGGGCACCGGAGTGGGAGCGAGACATGGCCGCCACGCTAGCGCAGGCCGTCCTGCCCGACGCCCGGTCGGTAGGCCATCCTTGGCGGTGCCGGCGACCCCCGTCGGGGCGCAGAACACAGGGAGAGCCACCGTCTCGGGGAGCGTGGAAGAGCACGCCCGCCCCACCCGGACCG
>NZ_JAGXJK010000520.1:0-234 GCF_019091605.1 Micrococcus sp. GbtcB5 | reverse complement strand
TGCGTGATCTTCGACCGCACCGCGCCGGATGCACGGCTGATCGGCTTCGAGTACATCTTCAGCGAGGAGCGGTTCCGCAGCCTCCCCGACGAGGAGCGGCGCCTGAGGCACAGCCACCACTACGAGGTGAGCTCCGGCGCCCTCTCGGCCCCCGGGGTGCCCGCGCTGGCCGAGCACAGGTACCTCGGAGACCTCGTCCACCCCTACGGGAAGACGCTCCACACCTGGCAGTAC
>NZ_JAGXJK010000052.1:0-3941 GCF_019091605.1 Micrococcus sp. GbtcB5 | reverse complement strand
TGCACGTACTACGAGAGCTTGGGCAGCGGCGCACCGGTAATCGGATTCCCCCAGGCGACCCTCTCCCCGCTGGTGCGGGACAACGGTGTCGGGGCCGCTGCACGGCGGCGCGATGCTCGGAGCCTGGCTGAGGCGGTGCTGGCGGCCGCGTCTGACGTCGGGCAGTATCAGCGGATGCGACGGGCTGGCCTGGAGCTTGTGGGAGCGGAGACGTGGGAGAACGTGAACCGGAGACGTGTGGAGCACTTGGTTCGCCACGCCGAAGGGGGGCGGCGCTAGAGAGGCCGGGGCGCGGGGGCGGCCGAGCCCCCGGCCCCCGAGCTTGATTAGCGGCCAGACTCGAGGAGGTCGAGCAAATACTTCCCGTACCCGGACTTCACGAGCGGGAGGGCCCGCTCGCGCAGGTCGTCGTCGGTGAGAAGGCCCTCACGCCAGGCGACCTCCTCGGGGGACCCGACCTTGAGACCCTGCCGGGACTCGATGGTGCGGATGAAGTTGGACGCGTCGTTCAGGTCATGGAAGGTGCCGGTGTCCAGCCATGCGGTGCCGCGGGGCAGGACCTCCACGTTGAGGGTGCCGCGTTCCAGATAGGTGCGGTTCACGTCGGTGATCTCGAGCTCGCCGCGCGCTGACGGCTTGAGACCCTTCGCGATCTCGACGACGTCGTTGTCGTAGAAGTAAAGGCCCGGCACCGCATAGTTGGTCTTGGGCTCTTTAGGCTTTTCCTCAAGGGAGACCGCCTTGCCGGCGTCGTCGAACTCCACCACGCCATAGGCGCTGGGGTCTGCCACCCAATAGCCGAATACGGTGGCTCCGTCGACCTGGGTGTGACGGCGCAGCTGCTGGCCCATGCCGGAACCGTAGAAGATGTTGTCCCCCAGGACGAGCGCGACATGCTCGTCGCCGATGTGGTCTTCCCCAAGGATGAACGCCTGCGCGAGGCCGTCCGGGGAGGGCTGCTGAACGTAGCTGAGCGAGATCCCAAACTGGGAGCCGTCGCCCAGGAGGCGCTGGAACTGCTCTGCGTCGTGCGGGGTAGTGATCACCAGGATGTCGCTGATTCCGGCCAGGATCAGGGTGGACAGCGGGTAGTAGATCATCGGCTTGTCGTAGACCGGTACGAGCTGCTTCGAGATGCCATGGGTGATGGGGTGCAGCCGGGAGCCGGTGCCGCCGGCGAGGATGATGCCTTTCATACGTAACCTCGATGTCCCTTCAACGCTTGGTGACTGCCCGTCAATGGGGCACCCTACCGGGACACGATCGGCCTGTGAGCCAGACAAGCGCGACGCCCGAGATCAGCGTGATCATCCCCGCCTTCAACGCCGAGCGTGTCCTGGGCCTTCAGCTCGAGGCACTCACTGCTCAGGAGGGGGCGCCGGAGTTCGAGGTCGTGGTCGTGGACAACAACTCGACGGACAGCACGGCCGCACTCGTCGAGCGGACGGTGGATCGAGTGTCGTACCCCCTTCGCGTCGTCTCCGCCGTGGCGCATCAGGGGCCCGGGTACGCCCGCAACGTGGGGGTCGCCGCCGCGCGGACGGGCCGTCTCATGTTCGCGGACGCGGACGACGTCGTCTCGCGCTGGTGGGGGTCCGCAACGGCGCGCGGGCCTTCTCCGCCACGTCCCTGTGGTCAGGCGGAGCCCAGCTCATGAGCGACGCCGAGATGACCCGTGGGCTGGGGGGCATCCGCGCTGCGATGGGCGATACGGCTGACTGGACGGATGTGGTCCCCGGAGACCTTCGCGATGCGTTTCCCGTCCTGATAGGTGGGGATTTCGGTGCGACCCGGGACGTCTACACACGCGTCGGTGGCTTCGACATCTCTCTGGGCGGGGTCTACGAGGACAACGACTTCGGCGTCAGGGCGCACCGCCTGGGCATCGCGGTGGATGAAGCCCCCTGCGGTGCGTATCGCCTTCCGTGGGAAGTGGGACCTGCGCTTCCGCACCCGACTGGCCCGACGCTCGGACTACGCCCATGCTCAGGTTGCCGACCGTTATGGGCTGAACGCTCGCTCGCATTTCCCCAGCCCCTGGGGCGAGCTGGTGTACGCAGCCGGCAGCGCTGCTCTCATGGGGGCCGGTCGCAAACCGCGTGACTGGCCAGGCGTGTGGATGCGCTTGAACACCGCGGCAGGTCACGCTTGGGGCAAGGCCGAGGCACGTGTGCCGTGGAGGCGGCGGCCGACCAGCGCCCTAGGGATCGGCATGGCCAGCACGAAGCAGGGGGAGGAACGCGCATGAAAATTCCCGGAGGTGCCACCGCTCGCCGTCTCCTTCTCGTCGCGTCGCGTTCCGAAGTCCTCCCGAACCGCCTGCGTCCCGCCCTCCTCGCCCGGCTCGGCCTACAGGGCGCCCAGGATTCCTGGTTCTCCGCTGAAGTGAGGGTGCTGGACCCCTCGGCGCTGACCATGCAAGAGGGGTGCTATCTCAACCGTGAGGTCTTAATCGACAACGGCCCCGTTGCCCTGGGGCGGAACGTCTACATGGGTCCGCGGTCCATGATCATCACCGCGAAGCACTCGATCGGCGGTCCGGAGATGCGGGCCGGAAAAGGCGGGCCGGAGCCGGTGGTGGTCGGCGACGGCACGTGGATCGGAGCTGGCGCGATCATCCTTCCGGGACTGAACGTCGGTGCAGGGTGCATCATCGCGGCCGGAGCCGTCGTCACCAAGGACTGCGAGCCGAATGGCCTGTACGCCGGTGTGCCGGCCCGCCGAGTTCGCGATGTGGATGGGGAGGTCGGCACATGAGCGAGTCGGCGGTTGCCGGTACACCGATCGTCAGTGTGATCGTCCCGGCGAAGGATGCCGCTCAGTGGATCCCCGAGCAGCTGCGCGCCCTGGCCTCCCAGGTGGATGCCCCTTCCTTTGAGGTGGTCATCGGGGACAACGGCAGCACCGACGGAACGCGCGAGGCGGCGTTGCAAGAGCCGGTTCCCTTCACCGTGCGGGTTGTCGACGCCTCGGGACCGGCGAGCGCGTCCCGCGGGCGCAACATGGCGGCTCGGGCAGCGCGGGGGAGGATCCTGCTCTTCTGCGACGCTGATGACCTCGTGGGCCCCGCGTGGGCGCGATCCCTCACTGACGCCGTCGCGGACGATCCCTCTCGAATCGCCGCCGGTGCCCTCCACCACGGGCGCTTCAACTCGCCTGAGGTCCTCGCCGCCTACCGGATCGGACCGGACCCCGCGATCGACGAGCTCGCCCGCCCGACGACGGTAAAGGAGAACCCTGGCGGCTTCGCCGGCCATCTCCCGACAGTGGCCGGGGGCAACTTCGCGATCCACCGATCGGCGTACTTCGCTCTCGGGGGGATGGACGCCTCGTATCCGGGCGGTGCGGAGGAGCCAGACTTCGCCTGGCGTGCCCAGCAGGCCGGGATGCGGGTGGTGAGCGTGCCCCAGGCGATCGTCCACTATCGGCTCAAGTCCAAACCACGAAGCCTGTTCCGGCAGCAGCGCATCCAGCAACGCGGTCGCATCTACCTGTGGACCCGGTACCGCGACACCCGGATGCGGGGGCCGAGCCTGAAGGCGTCCGCCGTCGAGACCGTGCGCGGCGTGCTCGCCCTGCCGACCGTCCGCCGCCGCGCCGGCCGGCTCGCCTGGGCGGCGCGCGTCGGCGCCCACGTCGGTGCTCTCGAGGGCATGGCCCGCTACCGGCTGCTGCGACACTGACCCGAGCGGGCCCGGTTCAGCAGTCGGAGGTCGCGAGGAGCCGCGTCGCCGCCACGGCCCGGGCCTGTGCGTCGTCCCAACCCAGGGCTCGGCACAGGTCCACAAGCCGCCACCGCCAGTCGACGGCGGCCCGGGCTCGGGCCTGATGGGCGGCGGCCCTCTCGGGGGTCCCTGCCTCGGCCGCCGCGGCGATATCCCCCCAGGCGCTCGTACGGTCCGTCGGCGAGATCTCCAGCGTGGCGCCGGGCCACAGCAGCT
>NZ_JAGXJK010000519.1:0-234 GCF_019091605.1 Micrococcus sp. GbtcB5 | reverse complement strand
GTCTTCACCCGCGTGACGATGTGCTCGATGGGGTTGTAGCCGTGCAGGTGAGTGACCGCGTTCCGCAACTCCACGAGCCGCGCCCCCACCTGGAGCAGGGCCGAGCGGTACACGAGGTCGAAACGCTCCACGTCCTTGCGCAGGCGATCCAGCGCCTCGGACAACGCGGGGGAGAGCTGCGTCAACACGGACACGGGGGTGCCGCGCAGCGCCTCGACGTCCGCCGAGGGCGTG
>NZ_JAGXJK010000518.1:0-234 GCF_019091605.1 Micrococcus sp. GbtcB5 | reverse complement strand
CCCGCCGCGGGGGGGGGCGTCCGCGCGCTCCCCCCCCGGCGGGCCCCCCTCCGCCTCCTTCCAGGTGCCGGCCGCGGGGCACGTCTCCCCGCCGGGGCAGGGGGTCATCGCCGCGTTCCTGGCGGCCGTGGCCGCCACGGCCCTCCGACTGCTCCCCAACCGGGGCTGGAGGGCCGCGGGGGGACTCGGCATCCTGGATGCGGACGCGGCGAACGTCCTCAGCGTCGGGGTGGG
>NZ_JAGXJK010000517.1:0-234 GCF_019091605.1 Micrococcus sp. GbtcB5 | reverse complement strand
TGGCCGGACATCCCCGCGGCCCTCGTGGACGCCCCACGCCTGGTGTGGATGCTGGTGGAGGACTCCGCGAGCGTCGCGGGCTACATCGGCTCGTTGCTGCCGATCGGCTTCCAGCAGGACGGACCCCGCCAGTCGCTGCTCGGCCGGGGCGGTGACCGCGTGCTCGGCGAGGCCGTCCCCCTGGTGCTCGGCATGCGCCCGCGGCTCGACCTGGTCCTCGCTTGGGGCGCGCCG
>NZ_JAGXJK010000516.1:0-234 GCF_019091605.1 Micrococcus sp. GbtcB5 | reverse complement strand
AGGAGGGGCACCTGCCAGGCCAAGCCGCGGGAGGGGTCCGAGTAGTAGTCGAACACGTCCATCTCCACCCTGCCGATCTCCATGCCCGAACCCTCGCGCAGCGCACGGTTGGCGAGGATATCGGCGGTGCAGCAGATGATGGGTGCGTCACCGTTCGCGGTGGGATCACCCGTGGCCATGCACACGATCTCCGCTCCGTACACGTCCACCAGCGCGAAGAACTTCAGCGAGGCA
>NZ_JAGXJK010000515.1:0-234 GCF_019091605.1 Micrococcus sp. GbtcB5 | reverse complement strand
CGGTTTATGATTATTTACCTTTTTATGAGCATTAATTTTACCGTCTTTATATTGCGGTGTAATTTTAGCTGTCGGTTCAGTTATAGGGTGGTTCGGATCATCCACATGAATAATCGCTTTATTTGTTATTTCTCCTCCAACTTTTACTGTTTCTTTTACCTTCACTTTAAAGATGATACTTCTTTCTTTCGTATCCATAATTTCCGGATACTTCGCTGTTACTTTTCCATTCTC
>NZ_JAGXJK010000514.1:0-234 GCF_019091605.1 Micrococcus sp. GbtcB5 | reverse complement strand
GTTCGGCACGGCGAAGCCGGCCGGTGCGCTCACCCCCGGGGCGACGGCGGCCGGCAGCACATCCAGGTCGATCGGTAGGTAGAGCACGTCCACGGCGTTGATGAACGAGCGCACCCAGCGGCGCACGCCGGTGACGTCGGCGGACTGGGCCTGCTCGTCGGTCACCCACGTGACCCCGCGTTCGCGCGCGGTGTCGGACAGTGCCCGGGGGTGGTTGGCCTCGCTGGTGCCCAC
>NZ_JAGXJK010000513.1:0-234 GCF_019091605.1 Micrococcus sp. GbtcB5 | reverse complement strand
CAGCGGCCCGCGGGGCGCCCCGCAGCCGCCCAGCGCGCCGAGCGGGCGCCCCGCGCCGCGGCGGGGAGCGGCATCGTCCCCGGCCTGCCCCCCGTGGGCCCGCCCGAGGCAGGTGAACCCCGATGATCGAGGGTCTGCTGATCCTGCTGCTCTGCCAGCTGGCGGGCTCGCTCGTGGCCGCCACGCTGCACCTGCCGATCCCCGGGGCCGTGCTGGGCATGCTCCTGCTGCTCG
>NZ_JAGXJK010000512.1:0-234 GCF_019091605.1 Micrococcus sp. GbtcB5 | reverse complement strand
AGGAGGCCCTCGAGCTCAAGCTCGTCACCGAGCTGCACGAGCCGGTGGCCCTCCTCGACGCCGCCGACGCCCTCGCCGTCCGCATCGCGCAGCAGGACCCGCTGGCGGTGCGGCTGTCCAAGCGCGTCTTCCACCTCCCCCGCGCGGCCCACCCCCACGTGGACGAGATCGCGCAGGCCCTCCTGTTCGAGTCCGAGGCCAAGGTCGAGCGCATGCAGGCGGTCCTCCACCGCC
>NZ_JAGXJK010000511.1:0-234 GCF_019091605.1 Micrococcus sp. GbtcB5 | reverse complement strand
CAGGATCTCGCGCTCGTTGGGCGCGGCCGACTGGGTGAGGCCGACCAGCCCGTGCGGGCTGCGCACCAGCAGCAGGATCAGCGCGAGGAAGGACCAGTTGTCGATGTCCAGGGTGAGGGTGCCGCCGCCGACGAAGTGCATCACCAGATAGATCACGAGCATGGCGCCGTCGAGGAGCGAGGGGACACGGGAGGCGTCGAGACGGTCCGCCGGCGTCTCGATCTCCGGTGCGGA
>NZ_JAGXJK010000510.1:0-234 GCF_019091605.1 Micrococcus sp. GbtcB5 | reverse complement strand
AGTGCAGCGCGGCCGGGGCCAGCGCCCCCGTCACCGCCCCCCCGCCCCCCGCCTCGTACGCCCCCGGGCGCGGGGCCAGGTAGTAGGACAGCGGCTCGTACGGGCCGAAGAAGATGATGCCGATGCCGATGCCGGCCGCGAAGAGCATGGCCGACCAGCACGCCGTGGAGTACTCCGGCTTCTCCCCGTCCAGTCCCAGCGGGGTCTCGCCGTACCCGGAGAAAGCCAGGACGA
>NZ_JAGXJK010000051.1:0-4666 GCF_019091605.1 Micrococcus sp. GbtcB5 | reverse complement strand
GCCGCATACCTCCTGCGGAGATGCTCCACCGGCCTCGTTGGCCCCAGCGCGAGTCAACAACGTCATGCCCTCCTACACCTAGTCAGGCCGGGATTCGTTGCACTGTGCTGGGGGTGCAGGCGCAGGGGGTCAAGCGTCGGCGGAGGCGTCCGTTTTGGGGGGCCTGGGGGGTGTCCGGGGTGCGCGGCGGGTCGTTCTTGTGGATCGCGTAATGAACGGCGCGCGTGTGCTGACGCCTTCGCGCTCGACAATGGCGCGCATGGTCATGTCTTCGGTGCGCATGGCGCGGATACGTTCATGGAGCGCGGCGACCTTGACGAAGTACTTCTCGCAGGGCTGGGCAACCGTGCGCCGGAGCGGTCCGGGGTGCACCCCGGACCGCTCCACGAGGACGCGGGAGGGCCATTTGGGATTGGCTGGAGCTGGGTAGTCCGTGCCAGCGTGAAAAGTAGTTCAATTCTTCATAAGAAGTGAACTAATCACAGGAGGGGGTGGGGTCACAAAGCTAGAAGCGAGGCTCTCAATCAAAGCGACTATAATATTCGTCATTCTGATTTTTCTTCTAGCTTCTTTTCGAGCTTATTCTTCTTCCTGTTTAGGCGCCACCAAGAAACTGACCCCTTGAGCTGGAGGGCTCCAAGTTCGTCGAGGGATGGGAGCCCCTTGTCAGACAGCCTTTTGGAGACCTCTGTCTTGTCTGCTCCTTGCATCGTTGCAATGAGTGCGTGCGCTTCCTTGACTGGAGCGGATGCTAGAGGGTGGGTGGAGAGTTTCGCGTTGACTGCCCTTAGCTCCTCTTCAAGGGCTGAGCGGGAAATGCCTCGGAGTGGCATAGGTCACTTTCCCCTCAGGCAGGCAAGCGCAGCCCGTCCTCCTGCGGCGAGAAGCGCCTCAGGGGTCCCCCGAACCATGATCTGGGTGATCTGAGGCCCATTGAGACCGATTCCCATGAGGCACCTATGGACAGCCCAGGGCAACGCCTGCGTTTCGGCTACTTCCGGGCCGGTCTTCTTTTCCTCGATTAGAAGATCAGAGAAGTAATCATCCCACTCGCTGGATGTGCTTCCTTGATTCTCGAAGTCGCCGGGAAGCGAGGCGGCGGCTGCGTACCCGTCTGTTGCTTGAGGGGTGAAGGCGGGCTGGGCCGCCCAGGCGGTAGCCCCGAAGTTGCTGATGGTGAGGGCTCCTACGAGGGAAAACGCGGCCCCGGACTGGGCTAGACGAGAGAGGCGCGGTCGATGCTTGTCGGGCACGAGAGTCTCCTTCGAGTGGATGTGACGCGCCCCACCATACTGTGCGTTCTCTATGCACCGCTATTGCTCTCTGATCCCTCTCGCTCAAGAGGACCTCTTCCTGGGCGATGCTGATGGCCGGTTGGCGTTCATCGCGGCCCTTAGGAGCTCGCACTTTGGAGTAGAGCACGTTTCCGTGTCAGAGCCTTCTGATGTCGCTGGTCCTCCGTTGAGACGCTGAGGGGCTTTCTTGCTGGTCTCAGTCGTCCTTGTGGATCGCGTAGTGCACCGTCCCGACGGTGACGCCTTCCTTGGCGGCAATGGCGCGCATGGAGAGCCCTTCCGCGCGCAGGGCGCGGATGCGTTCATGGCGCGCGGCGGCGTCCGCCAAGTAGTCCGCGCGTTCCTGGGCGACGGTGCGGCGGATGGTGCGCGGCGAGACTCCGAATCGCTCGGCTAGTTCGCGGGCGGTCTGCTTGCGCTTGGCGCGTGTAGGTGTGCTGGTCATGCGTCCTCTCCCACGATCAAACGGGCACGCTCCTCAACGGCGTTGCGTCGCTTCGCTCCGCTCTGGCGGCCTCTGAAGGCTTGGAGCGTGGACAGGGACGCCTGCTGGACGGTGCGGGCGTCTGTCCAGCCGTAGAAGCGCGTGGTGACCCATCGGTGAATGCTGGCGGCGATGTCGCGGGCCTCATTGGCCGGGAGTGGCTCGGAGAAGGCGGCGTTGAGCTCGTGCACGTGGGCGAGCACGGCGGCGTAGTAGTCGCGGCTGTCTTCGGCGGTGGCGTGCTCGTGGCGCTGGCGAATGCGTTTGGCCTCGCAGGTCCGCGGCGTCGGGCTTCTCAGGCATGCACCTCATTGTCCTGCCCGACGGCGTCGGGGGCGGTGATCCCCATGGCCTCGAGGTTCTGTGCCGTGGCGCTGGCCGGATCGAAGGGCTTGGTGGCCGTGAAGACCACGCGTGCCTTCTCGGGGGCGATCACTTCAAGGTCACGCGAACCCCAGGGCGTGTCCACGGGCTCGCCGACTGCGCCGACACCTGCGGCGCGGCACCGTTGCTCGAGGTCATCGATCTGATCCAGCAGACACGCGAAGCTGACGCTCATGGCCGGCGCCTCCTGCTCCAGGGTGACGGGGGTCGGCACCAGCAGGACGTCCTGGAAGGCCCAGCGGCGCAGGTGGACCAGCTGACCGGGCACGCTGAACAGCTCGAAGAAGTCGAGCCCTTGCGTCCAGAAGTCCACCGAGGCGGTCAGGTCTGATGTGGGGATCGTCACGAACGAGGGCATCCGGTAGATCCCCTCGAACCGCTCCGGGGCGGTGGCCTCAGGGCCGGGGGCGAGGACAGGGCTCATCTCGACTGCGTTGTAGTAGTTGCTCATGCGCCTCAGCCTGGGCCCTCACGTGAGGTGAGGGTCAAGTGGGGTCATAGGGCCACCTGGAGCGCCGGCTCTAGCCGCCAGTGCGGGAGAAGGGTCGCACCCCCCTCCCGCCGAACGGCTCGGAGGCCCGCTCCCGTTCGTGTCCAGTCGGGTATACCCCTTTACACGCCCTGCCCTGTGGCTTCGTTCGCTTGGTGGCGGGGTTTTTGCAGCGCTCCGTGGCGGTCTTGTTGCCGCGATCACGCAGGACTGGCTGCAGGTAGGTGTCGCGGTCTGAACCGAGAGGGGTGCGCCCGGTCGGGGCCGTTTGGATCGCTGCCGCTACGTCAGAGTCCGAAGGCTCCGCCGCTGACGAGGATCACGATGCCGAGGCCGATGAGAACGATGGGGAAGAGGACGTGCTCCCAGCGTTCGAGCACTTCGGCGATCGGGGGGCGGGTGGCGACGAACTTTGCCAGGGCCACCAGGACCGCGACGAGCGCGAGGAAGACGATGCAGTAGGCGACTACTGCGAGAGGTTCCACGCTGAGGAAGACAGGGGTGTAGACGCCGATGTTGTCGCCGCCGTTGGCAAGGGTGACGCCTGCGACTGTCCACACGTCGACCTTCTTGCCGGCAACCTTGGCCTCGTCGTCATCGTCGTCATCGTCTCCGCGCCAGGCCTGCCATGCGGCCCAGAGGCCGAGGCCCAGAGGGATGAGACCGAAGTACGGGATGGCTGCCGAGGGCAGGAATGCTCCGGCGCCGATGGTCACCAGGACCGCGGCACCGAGGATGCCGGCGAATCCGAGGTACTGGCCGGCCAGAATGCGGGCGGTAGTGCCGCGCTGGCCTGCCCCTCGCGCGAAGAAGAGGGAGAGCACGATGATGTCGTCGATGTTGGTCGCTGCGAACAGGCCCATCGCCTGCAAGACCGAGGTGAGGATCATGCGCCCTCCCCAGCTGCGTCGCATCCGGGAAGCGAGCAGGCGGGATCGATGCACGGGGCGTCTTCGTCCACTGCCAGGGTGGCATCGACCAGTGCCGTCAGCGCCTGCGCCAGGTGCGAATCGGCGATCTCATATCGTGTCCGACGACCCTCGGGCTCGGAGACGACGATCCCGCAATCGCGCAGGCATGCCAGGTGGTTGGACACGTTCGGGCGTGTCAGGTCCAGATCTCGGGCCAGTTCCGCCGGGTAAGCGGGATGGTCGAGCAGGGTCAAGATGATCCGGGATCGAGTGGGGTCGGCCAGTGCACGACCCAGGCGGTTCATCACGTCGAGACGCGAAGCAATAGTCAGCATGGACTGAACTATACAGCGCGCACTGAACACTCGGTCACAGGCGTCAGCCCAGATCGCATGCCCGTAAGGGGATCCTTCACCGTACGTCGAGCGAGCTCAGTCCTCGACGACTTCTTGTGAGGGATCGTCATGTACGCATGAGCCGTACGGCGACGTGGGCGGTGAGGGGAGGATAACTGCAACAATGGGGGCAGGCATGTCGGCTACGCGCGCGTCTCGACTCTCGAGCAAGACCTCTCCGCCCAACGGGAAGCACTCGAGCGCCTCGGAGTCGAGAACAAGGACATCTACTTCGACCACGGCCTGACGGGAACGACCCGCGCCCGGCCCGGGCTGCGCGAAGCGCTGGCCGCGACCCGGGACGGCGACACCCTGGTGGTGACCAAGCTCGACCGGCTGGCCCGCTCGCTCCCGGACGCGAGGGACATCGCCGACGAGCTCACCACCAAGGGAGTGGCGCTCAGTCTCGGAGGCAGCGCCTACGACCCCAACGACGCCGTCGGCCGGTTGCTGTTCAACGTGCTCGGCATGGTGGCCGAGTTTGAGGCGGACCTCATCCGCCTGCGCACCCGCGAAGGCATGGCCATCGCCAGATCCAAGGGCAAACTCAAAGGCAAGAAGCCCAAGCTCTCGCCCTCTCAGCGCAAGCACCTGCTGACGTTGCACGCCGCCGGCGAGCACACCCAAGCCGAGCTAGCCGAGCTGTTCAACGTCTCCCGCACCACCATCTACCGCGAGCTGCGCCGCACCACGACCGACACCTGACC
>NZ_JAGXJK010000509.1:0-234 GCF_019091605.1 Micrococcus sp. GbtcB5 | reverse complement strand
GATGTCGAACGACTCTGGGCCTTCCTGGCCCGCCCCGAGGCCCGCGACGACGTCGAGCCCTGGGGCGCCGCCCTGCGTCTGCTGCCGGCGGACCCGCCGCGGCGGGCGCTCGCCGTGGCCACGCTCGAGCGGATCGAGCGGGACCTGGCCTGACCCGGCCCACCCCTCACCCGCGCCCGGCTGCAACCTCCGTGCAACATCCTTGTGACTAGGGTCACAGCCACGGCAGGGCGC
>NZ_JAGXJK010000508.1:0-234 GCF_019091605.1 Micrococcus sp. GbtcB5 | reverse complement strand
GGCGGCTGCGCCGGCCCTGGGCAGGGACTCACCCGACAGCGTCGCCAGCGCGGCGGCCCCGGGCAGCGCGGCCCCCGGGGAGGCGGCGCGGCGGCCCGGCGCGAGCCACACCCGGGCGACGTCGGGCAGGGCGGTGAGCCCGGCGAGGGCGGCGCGCCACAGTCCGCGGGCCTCCTCGCGCGGCAGCGACCGGACGGTGCGGTACCCGCACGCGGTGGGCAGGGTTCCGGCGAG
>NZ_JAGXJK010000507.1:0-234 GCF_019091605.1 Micrococcus sp. GbtcB5 | reverse complement strand
CCCATGGGCGGGGCGTTCGTGGCGTACTGGGGCGGGATCGCCGACCGCCACGGGCTGGATCTGACCGTGGTGAACCCGGAGGTGGGCCCGCGGTTCGGGTTCATGACCCTGGACTGGGACGGCAAGATCCGCATGGACTGCTCGTCGCCGAACGCGATGGCCACGCTGATCGAGCGGATGACCCCGGACGCGGACGGGCAGGCGCCCTTCGACGTCGCCACCGGCAACGACGCC
>NZ_JAGXJK010000506.1:0-234 GCF_019091605.1 Micrococcus sp. GbtcB5 | reverse complement strand
GTCCACCTCGCCGACCTCCTCGGCGGCCTCCGGCATGGAGAAGGTGAACTTCTCCCCGAACTCGCCGTCCGCGAAGCGCGGGTCCACGAAGCGCCAGCCGATCGCGGTGTCGAAGGCCGCACCGGGCTTGGCGAACGCCGGCGTCGGCTTCTCCATCACCCAGGGGACGCAGGACATGGACTCCACGCCTCCGGCCTCGACGACGTCGGCCATCCCGCAGCGCACCATCGCCGT
>NZ_JAGXJK010000505.1:0-234 GCF_019091605.1 Micrococcus sp. GbtcB5 | reverse complement strand
GCGCCAGAACCTCCTGGACCTGGTGTCGCTCCCCGGGCGCGAGCACGTCCGCCACACCTCCGAGTCGATCCTGCAGCGTCAGCGCATCTTCGGGTACACCTCGGAGGGGCTGCGCATCCTCGTCGGGCCGATGGCCCAGACGGGCGCCGAGCCGCTCGGTGCGATGGGCACGGACACGCCCATCTCCGCCCTCGCCTAGCGGCCCCGGCTGTTCTTCGGCTACTTCGTGCAGTC
>NZ_JAGXJK010000504.1:0-234 GCF_019091605.1 Micrococcus sp. GbtcB5 | reverse complement strand
GATGGCCCACCGTGCCATGGAGAACGAGAAGATCGAGTTCCGCTGGAACACCGAGGTCACGGAGGTGTCGGGTGACGACAAGGTCAACACCCTCCGCCTGCGGGACACCGGCACCGGCGAGGCGTCCACGCTGGACGTGTCCGGCCTGTTCGTGGCCATCGGCCAGGACCCGCGCACGGACCTGGCGCTGGGCCAGGTGGGGCTCACGGAGCACGGCACCATCCGCATCGACCA
>NZ_JAGXJK010000503.1:0-234 GCF_019091605.1 Micrococcus sp. GbtcB5 | reverse complement strand
CCAGATCTCCACTCGCGTCCCCGCGCCGATCACGGCCACGTCCCGGTCCAGCCCCGCGTACTGTCGCAGCGGCGCCGGCACGGTCACCCGACCCTGCTTGTCCGGGACCCCGTCCGACGCCCCCGAGAGGAAGACGCGGATGTAGTCACGGGCCTGGCGGGAGGACAGTGGAGCCGACCTCACCTGCTCGTGGTCCCGCTCGAACTCACGAGCGCTGAACACGTAGATGCTGCG
>NZ_JAGXJK010000502.1:0-235 GCF_019091605.1 Micrococcus sp. GbtcB5 | reverse complement strand
TACGAGGAGTTTACTACTATTACACTTGATTGGTATATCAAGGTGTTAATGATTATTTGACATGCACTTTTTGTTTTATATTAGTGCAAGTGGGAGTTTGTTGGGTTTTATGCCCTAAATAAAACTCATTTCAATATAATCAGATTTACTTATTAATATAGATCAGAAATAACATTTAATGTTGCATGGTTCACATGATTTATTTCATGATTATATGTACATAATGTATAAATTC
>NZ_JAGXJK010000501.1:0-235 GCF_019091605.1 Micrococcus sp. GbtcB5 | reverse complement strand
TTTTTGGATAACCTTTTACAATTTATAAGAATTTTTGACTAAACTTCTTAATAAATCCTTTTTATTTTCAACTGATATTTTATAAAATTTCGCAGATAATTTATAAGACCGATTTTCATTATAAAAGTTACCTAGTTCATAGGATAGTTCAGCAACTAAGCGATGTTGTTTTTTTTCTAATCCCACTTCAATTGCTTTTTGCATATTTTTCTCATATTCATAATAATCCCCACGT
>NZ_JAGXJK010000500.1:0-235 GCF_019091605.1 Micrococcus sp. GbtcB5 | reverse complement strand
GAGCGTGGCCGGCGACGGCGACCTCCCCTCCGCCTGGGCCGGTCGCTACGACGTCCTGTCCTATGAGGCCCACCTCGACGGGCACGAGCCGCCCGAGACAGCGGACCTGCCGCACGTGAGTGAGCGCCCCGCCTCCGGCGCCTGCTACACCACGGGCCCCACCGGCCGCCCCAAGGGCGTGTTCTACTGGCACCGGGCCACCTGGCTCCACGCGCACGCCGTGGTGTCCACCCTC
>NZ_JAGXJK010000050.1:0-4693 GCF_019091605.1 Micrococcus sp. GbtcB5 | reverse complement strand
CAAGGACGTGACGACCCGCCCGCTGGCGCCGCTGCGCGACCTGCCACCCCAGCGTGCCTCGGCACTCCGGGAGACCGCACTGGCCTACCTGGACGCCGGAATAAACGTGGCCGAGACGTCCCGCCGGCTCTTCCTCCACCGCAACACGGTCCTGCAACGACTGGAGCAGCTCGGCGCCGTCCTGGGGCCCGACTGGCACACGCCCCCGCGGTCGCTCGACCCCCACCTGGCCCTGCCCCCGGCAGCACGCGACGACGGCGGCGCCCCGGCCGCACCACCCGCCCGAAGCCACCCCCGTCGTCGCGCCGAGGAGCTCCGCCGTTCCCGGCATCGGACCCGGGAGTGACAGCCCCGAGCCTCAGGAATCTTCTGCGGATCTGACCCTTCTGCCCCGGCCACGGCCGCCGAGAAGGGTCAGACCCGCAGAAGATTCCGGCTCCGGTGCGGGGCCATGACCGCCTCCATGCGGCGCAGGATGGTGAGCGGAAGGACGAGCGTGCCGTACTGGTTCGGCTTGAACACGCCCCGGAGCTGATCCGCGATCCCCCGCACGAAGTTCGAGAGGTTCTGGGGAAAGCGGTGGGCCGCCGAGGCAGCGCCGGGCGTGGCGGGGGTGATCATGGGGTCCTTCGAATGGTGGGGGCGGGCCGCTGGACGGGACCCATTCCGACCCCGCAGCGACCCGACAGGGCGACGGATCATACACAACCACACTTGCCTATGCTCTGCGTGCGCGAGTACGCTCGCGTGTGGTAGCTAGGGCTGAGACAGTGCCCCGAGCACCAATTCGAGAGGCCCACGCTTGCGTGGGCCTCTGCGCTTTTCCGCAGTGTCCGCTGTGCCCTGCACAATGGTCAGATGCTGCTGGCGTACATCGACGAGATCGGCGAGCCGGGCGCCTACGTCGGCCCGGACCATCCTCGCTTCCGGACAAGCCCAGCCTTCGGTTATGCCGGATTCGTCATGCCGGAGTCTGCCGCACGAGGCTTTGGGGCGAAGTTCACCGCGCTGAAGCGTCAGCTGTTCGCCTCGGAGATCGACCGAGCGGAACACCCCGGACGGTGGGAGTTCAAGGGGGCCAATCTGTTCCGACCGGATACCCCCGCGCGCTTTCCGCAGCAGCTCCGCGTATTCGATGCGCTCGTGCGGTCCGTCGTTGACCACGGCGGCAAGCTGTTCTACTACGCCGACGAGAAGCAGCGTGGGACGCCCAAGCAGATCGGCCTGGACGTCGAGAAACGCGAAGCCGACGCCATGCGGGAGACTCTGAACCGTCTGGCCCGCCATGCCCACCATCACGGGCATAACCTCATGGTGATCATCGATCAAATCAATGAGAAGACGCGAGTCGAACGCGTTGCATCGATGTATGCCCACATCTTCAGCCGAGCCGGCGACTTTCCGGAGATGCGGTGCATCGTGGAACCGCCCATGCACGTGGACAGTTCGCTGAGCTCCAACGTGCAGTTCGCCGACTGGGTCGCCGCCGCCGTCACACGCGCTGTCGATCACCAGCTCAACGACTTGTCCAAGTACGCCTGGGTCACCGACCCCCAGCGGCTGGCATCCATGAGGGGCAGCTTCACCTACGAGTCTAAACTGCACCTGTGGAACCGCGGCGTGCAGGACTTCAACCACTCTGAGCTGTTCCACCGCGAACGGCGGCTTGCCCCGACCCCGTATGGACAGCTTCTGGGGGCCTCGGTGGACCCCGCGGCGGCGGAGAAGATGGCGAAGATCTGGCGCTCGGGACACTAAGACCTGGCGCCGCTGATAGAGATCGCCCCGGCCCTGCGTCAGGCGGAACACAGCCCCGCATATTCTGGTCCTCCGCGGGCTGCGAAGGACCAGAATATGCGGGCGGCGGGTGGACCACCTGGCGACACCGTTGCCGACGCGTTCATTCAACGCGCGGGGCATGCCCGGGCGTCACTGGGACAGGTTGTCGATCGCGTACTGCGCCTGGTCGGGCGTGAACTCCTCACCGTACTCCGAGACCAGTTGGTCGTAGATCGCAGACGGCGACATGTCCATCATCTCCTGATAGCTCTTCGCTTTGGCCAGCGCATTGGCATTCCAGTCCACGTCCGTCATGTTGTCGATCGCGTACTGCGCCGCTTCTGGTGAGAACTGCTCACCGTACTCGGAGACCAGCTGGCCATAGATGCCCATCTTGGACATGTCCATGTTCTCTTCGTAGCTGTACGCCTTGCGAAGCGCCGACTGGTACTCCATCGGCACATCCCCGGCCTCATGCTCGGCTGCCGCTTCCGTCTCCTCCGAGAGCGTCGGCGTGGGCTCAGGGGTGGGCGTGGGCTCCGATGCAGGAGCAGACCCCGCAGTAGGGGTCGAGGTCGACGATGCAGCCGGCGTGGAGGATGCGCCCTCGGACGCGCCGTCCACCTCCAGCGCCGCATACTCCGGGATGCGGTTAATGATGGGCGTCATGTTCTCAACGAACCTGTTGAGTTCCTCACCGGGCTGGTAGCAGTCGGTGGCTGCACCGGTCACAGACTGCACGATGTCCTGCATTGGCATCGTGTACCTGCCACCGCCCGACTTCACAATGCGCTGGATCTCCTCAGGCTCGGCCATCAGACGGTCCAAGGTGTCGAGATACTTGGGATGGGCGACCGCGCGCAGCTGATCGCCCTGCTCCACCAACCCCGCCACGCGACGATCCCTATCGCTCATGACGAGGTCTTCCATGTAGAAGTCCACGCTGAAGTCCAGGACGTCTAACGCAAGACCACCGCGGTTGCCTGCCAGCTGTTCGCACGTCTCGGTGGCCGTCAGCTGCATGGGGCTCTCCGAGGCGGCGGGCGTCGGCGACACCGCCGAAGAAGACGAGGACAATGAGGATTGGGAGCTAGATGTAAGAGGTCATGACGTTGTTGACTCGGGCCGGGGCCAACGAGGCCGGAGGGGCGTCCCCGCAGGAGGTATGAGGCCGATGGTAGTTGTAGTGGTTCACCCACACGGCCAGCGCCTCACGCCGGGCCGTCTCTGAGGAGTACGGGCGGGCGTAGAGGACCTCATCGACCATCAGCCGGTTGTACCGTTCGACCTTCCCGTTATGGCGGGGCGTGTAGGGCCGGATCCGGTGGTGCCGGCCCCCGAGCGAGACCACCTTGGCGGTGAAGTCCACGGCCCGGTAGTTGTTCCCGTTGTCCGTGACCACCCGGTCCACGGTGATGCCGTGGGCGGCGAAGAACGCCCTCGCCCGGCAGAAGAACCCGATCGTGGTCACCGCCTTCTCATCCTCCAACGCCTCGGTGTACGCCAGGCGGGTGTACCCGTCGATCGCCGAGTGCAGGTAGGTGTAGCCGACCCGTCGGCCAGGCCCGCGCTTGGCTGCTCGCGCGTTCTCGGAGTCCCGGCCGTGAGCACGCCAGCCGCCCCCCCTCGGGGATGCGTCCGATTTTCTTCACGTCCAGGTGCACCATGTGCCCCGGCCCTCTCGCGGTGATCCTCTGGGCCGGCTGTTGGCGCAGGTCTTCTCCGGCCGGGGTCAGGTCCCGTAGGCGGGAGATCCCGAGTCGGTGCAGCCACCGTCCCACGGTACGAAGACACACCCGGTGGCCCTCGGAGACGAGGTGGTGATGGATGCGCCGTGCGGACCACTTGCGCTCCCGCCGCAGGGCGTGGATCTGGGCGACCAGGACCGGATCGAGCTGGGCAGGTGAACGGCGCGGCCGGCTGGGCCGGTCGAGCAGCCCGGCCTCGCCCTCGGCGCGGTAGCGGGCCACCCAGGTGGCCACCGTGGGGCGGCTGACGCGGAACTCGGCGGCCACGTGCGCCTGCGGGATCCCGTCGTGCAGGTGGCGGTGGACCATCCTGAGACGGCCGGTGGGGGTCAGGGGTGCGTTAGCGTGGGTCATGAGCGGGCTCTTTCCAG
Organism: Micrococcus sp. GbtcB5; assembly: GCF_019091605.1. Lineage (NCBI taxonomy): Bacteria > Bacillati > Actinomycetota > Actinomycetes > Micrococcales > Micrococcaceae > Micrococcus > Micrococcus sp. GbtcB5. The sequence continues at coordinate 795 of NZ_JAGXJK010000050.1, read as the reverse complement.
CGGATGGGTTGTTGAGGAACTTCCATCCTGCGGCAGGGGCCCGCTCGTCTCATCTCAGCCCGGCCCTCGTGCCAAGAACCTCATGACCCACAACAGCTAGACGGCCCCGGTCCCTCCTGACCGGAACAGCCGGTGGCCACGAGCAGGAGGGGCAGGAAGAGGAGGAGTCGCTGAGCGCGCATAAGAAAACTCTCCGTGACTGATGTGCGAGCCTCGAACCAAGCGCTCTTGCGGCTGAAATGGGTGCCAGTGAGAGTCTGTCGAGGAAGGGTGAGAAGGCCCTCAACTGCATATTGTGCACAGCAACGCACCCATTGAGCGACACGCCGAGGACATGTGAGAGTCGAGCAGGAATGCTCATGTCGCGTTTCCGCGTCGGAAGGGTGAACGGCCACTTCACCTGCCACAGCCGCACTTCAGAGCCCGCGGCTGGAGGGATACTGCTCGCAGCCCTGCGAAGGGGGTCATCTCGTGATTTCTCGCACCCCCACCCCGGACGATATCGAGTCAGTGCTCGCCGCCGTCGAGACCATCCCGCCAAGCCTGTTCGATCACTACGAGGGATCCCGCGAGAACGAGCCGGTGCGGGGCCATGACCGCCTCCATGCGGCGCAGGATGGTGAGCGGAGGGACGAGCGTGCCGTACTGGTTCGGCTTGAACACGCCCCGGAGCTGATCCGCGATCCCCCACACGAAGTTCGAGAGGTTCTGGCGAGAGTGAGCCGCCCCCTTCATTCGGTCCGGACGTTCTGTGAGTCGTCGGTTTCCATTTGATGGGTGCACTGCCGAGCGTAC
>NZ_JAGXJK010000005.1:0-109093 GCF_019091605.1 Micrococcus sp. GbtcB5 | reverse complement strand
CGGCACGCCATCCGTTCGCTCACCCGCAACTTGCGCTTGAGGTGATCGACGGCGGCGCGGCGCCTGTCCGGGCTTAGAAGTTTCCCTCAGCCAGCTCCTTGAGCGCGGCCTTCTCCAGCTCCGCTTCCGCGAGCAGACGCTTCAGGGTCGCGTTCTGCTTCTCCAGCTCCTTCAGGCGCTTTGCGTCGTCGGCCTTGAGGCCGCCGTACTGGTTCCGCCACCGGTAGTACGTCTGCTCGGACACCCCGAGCTCCCGGCACACCGCCGCGACGTCCTGACCATCGGCGAGCATCCTGTCGGCCTGCCCGAGCTTACGGACGACCTGCTCGGGGGTGTGACGCTTCCTGCTGTTCGTCATGATCTGACCAGTCTCCCTGCCCGCGACCGCGGGCAACAGGACGACTCTCATAACGACTGGACCTACGAAACGGGGTCAGCCCAGTCCCATCCTTGGACTCCCACAGGGTCTCGGCGTCCCGATGTGAGGATTCGCCCGAGAGCCGGCTTCAGAGTCATCGCAGGGCATCACCAGACCGGGCTGAAGCCTCGTCGACCAATATCAACCAGTGCCAACTGAAGAGCACTACATCGCTCACTCTGTTTCACGATGTGCATTTCGGGGGATCCTCTCTGTCCAGGTCCTCACGCTCATACCTGCCGGTGCTGAGCCTCGCCGAGCTTCTCGAGCACTTGACCTGGATCGTCGATCAGTTCGAACACGCCACTCGGGCGTGTCCGACAATGCCGTCGACCACGCGAGCACAGCATTCAGGACCACGGCAGCCCAGTACACGATCGCGTACTCGTCGTACCTGCTCGCCAGGCCCGGCCATTGCTTCAGGTGCGCGTCCTGGCGCTCGATCACGTTCCGGCCCGTGTAAGCCTCCGAGTCCAGGCCCACGGGTCGGCCGCCGGCCGAGCCGCGGCGTCTGCGGTGGCCCTGCTGGTCAGCCGGTTGGGGAGGACGGCCTTGATGCCACCGGCGCGCAGATGGGTGCCGATCGCCCGCGAGGAGTACGCCCTCTCGCCCAGCACCGTCGACCAGCTGATGGGTCTTCGTGCTCAGCCCGCTCCGTGAGCGCCCGAGGCCGTGGTCGGCGGGCTCTTCACGCGGATTCCTTGTCGTTCGATCCAGCCCCCTGTGAGCCGGGTGGTGTTCCTCGCGTGCTGATGGGCGCGGGCGATCGTGGAGTCCACCGAGACCGACCAATCGATCACGATTTCGGCATCCGCTGCGGCGGTCAGTGTTGCCAGCACCGTGTCCCACGTGCCCTCTTCGGCCATGCGGCCGTGCCAGGTCCACACGACTCAGCCAGGGCCCGTAGATCTCGGGCAGGTCCCGCCAGGGGATCGATGCACCTGTACCGGTGGATGATGGCGTCGACCATCGTGACGGCATCGGCGAAAGGCCGGCCCTGCCGGCCTGTGGGGGCGTGGGAGAGCATCTGGAACCGGGACCGTGTCTTCGAGGGTGCCGGCCTTCCCCCGGCTTCATTGTCAGACACGCCCGAGGACCGTCTGGCCCAAGGGTTGGCCGGTCCCTGCACTGGGGGATGAAGAGCGGTCCTGCACCGGCTTCGGCCCCGGCGCCCACGACGACGGCGGCCCGCCGCCCTCCGTGCGGAGGGCGGCGGGTCGCCGTCGTGATGCCCGCGCGCGGGCTGTGTCCCGTGGATCAGGCCTTCGAGGCGATCTGACGGAGCACGTACTGCAGGATGCCGCCGTTGCGGTAGTACTCGGCCTCACCGGGGGTGTCGATGCGGACGACCGCGTCGAACTCGGTGACCTTGCCGTCCTCACCGGTGGCCGTGACCTTCACGGTCTTCGGCGTGGTGCCCTCGTTGAGGGCGGTGATGCCGGAGATGTCGAAGGTCTCGGTGCCGGTCAGGCCCAGCGAGTCGGCGTTCTCACCCTCGGGGAACTGCAGCGGCAGCACGCCCATGCCGATGAGGTTCGAGCGGTGGATGCGCTCGAAGGACTCGGTGATCACGGCCTTGACGCCCAGGAGCGCCGTGCCCTTGGCCGCCCAGTCACGGGAGGAGCCGGAGCCGTACTCCTTGCCGCCCAGGACCACCAGCGGCGTGCCCTGCTCGGCGTAGTTCTGCGCCGCGTCGTACACGTAGGCCTGCGGGGCGCCCTCCTGGGTGAAGTCGCGGGTGAAGCCGCCCTCCACGCCGTCGAGCAGCTGGTTCTTGATGCGGATGTTCGCGAACGTGCCGCGGATCATCACCTCGTGGTTGCCACGACGGGAGCCGTAGGAGTTGAAGTCCTTGCGCTGCACGCCGTTCTCCAGCAGGTAGCGGCCCGCCGGGGTGTCCGACTTGAAGGAGCCGGCCGGGGAGATGTGGTCCGTGGTCACGGAGTCACCCAGCTTGAGCAGGACGCGGGCGCCGGAGATGTCCGACACCGGGTCCGGCTGCATGGTCATGCCCTCGAAGTACGGGGGCTTGCGCACGTAGGTGGACTTCTCGTCCCACTCGAAGGTGGAGCCCGAGGGGGTCTCCAGGGACTGCCAGCGCTCGTCGCCGTCGAAGATCGTGGCGTACTGCGAGGTGAACATCTCGGTGTCGATCGACGCGTCGATGATCTGCTGGACCTCGGTCGGGTCCGGCCAGATGTCCTTGAGGAAGACGTCGTTGCCCTCCGTGTCCTGGCCCAGGGCCTCGTTCTCGAAGTCGAAGTCCATGGTGCCGGCCAGGGCGTAGGCGACCACCAGCGGCGGGGAGGCCAGGTAGTTCATCTTCACGTCCGGGTTGATGCGGCCCTCGAAGTTGCGGTTGCCGGAGAGCACCGCGGTCACGGACAGGTCGTTCTCCTGGATGGCCTCGGAGATCTCGGACTCCAGCGGGCCGGAGTTGCCGATGCAGGTGGTGCAGCCGTAGCCGACCACGTTGAAGCCGAGGTCGTTGAGGGACTCGCGCAGCCCGGACTTCTCGTAGTAGTCGGTCACCACGCGGGAGCCCGGGGCCACGGAGGTCTTCACCCACGGCTTGGACTTCAGGCCCTTGGCGACCGCGTTGCGGGCCAGCACGCCGGCCGCCATCATCACGGAGGGGTTTGACGTGTTGGTGCACGAGGTGATCGAGGCGATGGACACGGCACCGTGGTCCAGCTGGAACTGGCGGCCGTCCGGCATGGCCACGTCCACGAGCTTGGACGGGCGGCCCTCGCCGGCCTCGTCCTGCGTGGCGTAGTTGTGCAGGTCCTTGCGGAACTGGTCCTTGGAGTCGGTGAGCTCGATGCGGTCCTGGGGACGCTTCGGGCCGGAGATGGAGGGCACCACGGTGGACAGGTCCAGCTCGAGGTACTCGGAGTAGGCGACCTCGGAGGACGGGTCGTGCCACATCCCCTGCTCCTTGGTGTACGCCTCCACGAGGGCGACCTGCTCCTCGGAGCGGCCGGTCAGGCGCAGGTAGTCGAGGGTGACCTCGTCGATCGGGAAGATCGCGGCGGTGGAGCCGAACTCGGGCGACATGTTGCCGATGGTGGCGCGGTTGGCCAGGGGCACGGAGCCGACGCCCTCGCCGTAGAACTCGACGAACTTGCCGACCACGCCGTGCTGGCGGAGCATCTCGGTGATGGTCAGCACCACGTCGGTCGCGGTGGCGCCGGACGGGATGCTGCCGGTCAGCTTGAAGCCCACGACCCGCGGGATCAGCATGGACACGGGCTGGCCGAGCATCGCGGCCTCGGCCTCGATGCCGCCGACGCCCCAGCCGAGCACGCCCAGGCCGTTGACCATGGTGGTGTGCGAGTCGGTGCCGACGCAGGAGTCCGGGTAGGCGCGCAGCACGCCGTCGACCTCGCGGGTCATCACGGTGCGGGCCAGGTTCTCGATGTTGACCTGGTGGACGATGCCCATGCCCGGGGGGACGACCTTGAAGTCGTCGAAGGCGGTCTGGCCCCAGCGCAGGAACTTGTAGCGCTCGCCGTTGCGCTCGTACTCGATCTCCATGTTCCGCTCGATGGCGGCGTCGTTGCCGAAGGAGTCGATCTGCACGGAGTGGTCGATCACGAGCTCGGCCGGGGAGAGCGGGTTCACGCGCTCCGGGTCGCCGCCCAGGTCCTGGATGGCCTCACGCATGGTGGCCAGGTCCACGACGCAGGGCACGCCGGTGAAGTCCTGCATGATCACGCGCGCCGGCGTGAACTGGATCTCGGTGTCCGGCTGGGCGTTCGGGTCCCAGGCGGCCAGGGCCTTGATCTGGTCGGCGGTCACGTTGGCGCCGTCCTCGGTGCGCAGCAGGTTCTCCAGCAGCACCTTCAAGGAGTAGGGCAGCTTCTGCGCCCCCTCGACCTTGTTCAGACGGAAAATCTCATACTCGGCGCCCTTGACGTCCAGGACGCCCTTGGAGCCGAAGCTGTCGACGGTGGTCACGAGAGGACTCCTCTTCCCGCCCGGTTTCCTCCGGGCGCTCGTCCAGTGGGGGGTGGTCACCCGCGGCCGCGGACCGCGCCCCGTCCGGGACGGGCGTCGTCTGCGTCACAGGTGCCGCACTGCGTCCCAGGGTACCGCGCCGGTCCCGTGTGACGCGGGCATGGCGCGCGGCGGCCCGCAGGCCGCCACGCGGATGCCGGGTCAGATCTCGACGACGGCCGCGGCCGGGGCGCTCTGGGCGGCCGGCACCAGCACGGTCACCGACTCGAGGTGGTGGGTGTCCGGGTAGAGGTCGAACACGCGGGCGCGCTCCACCTCGTAGCCGCCGTCGCGCAGCCACGCCAGGTCGCGGGCAAACGAGGCGGGGTCGCACGAGACGTACACGATGCGGCCCGGCTCGAGCGCGAGGATGCGCTCGATCGCCCGCCGCCCCGCGCCCGCCCGCGGCGGGTCCAGGACGACGGTGTCCAGCGCGGCACCGCCGAGGCCGCCGTCCGCCACGGGACGCTCGGGGTACTTCAGCCAGCTGCCGAGCACCTTGTCCGTGGGGCCGTTGAGCACCGAGGCCTGCGGCTGGTCGTGCAGGTTGCGGCGGGCGTCCTTCGAGGCCTGGCGGGAGGCCTCCACCGAGTACACGCGGCCCTCGGGTCCCACGGCGTCCGCCAGGTACGCGCTGAACAGGCCGGCGCCGCCGTAGAGGTCGGCCACGACCTGGCCCGGCTCGACGCGCGCGTCCTCGAGCACCGCGTCCACGAGGGTGGCCGGGGCGTGCTGGTGGACCTGCCAGAAGCCGTCACCCGTGACGCGGAAGCGCTTGGTGCCGCCGCGCTCGGACTCCACGGTCTCCTCGACCCAGGTCTTGCCGGTGATGCGCTCGACCTTGACCGGCTGGAACTGCTTCGGGCCGGGCAGGGCCAGGCCGGTGGAGACGTCCACGCCGCACGCATTGGCCGCCTGGCGGATCCGGGTGCGCAGCCGGCCGAGCTTGACCTCGTCCGCCCGCGTCTGCGGGGTGGGCGTCACCAGCACGAGGGGGCGGGAGCCGGAGGCCGGCGTCGCGACGTCCACGCGGGCGGCTCCGGTGAAGTCCCAGTCCCACAGGGCGAGCGCATCGAGGGCCGGCACGCCGAGCGGCATGTTGCGCACGGGTAGGAGGGTCGCCGAACGGTAGGCGTGCATCGCGATGTGCCCCTGGGGGGTCACCGCGAACGCGTTCCGGGTCCGCCAGCGCTGGCCGGTGGGCTCGTCCTCGGAGCCGGCGAAGCACACCTCCGGCTCCACCGCGAGGTCGGCGATGCGGTGCACCGTGTCCCGGAAGACCTGGGCCTTGAGCCGGCGCTGGTGCGGGACCACGATGTGGCCGAACTCGGCGCCGCCCACGGGCGGGCGACCCGAGGCGTGGGCGCGCAGCATGTCCGCGAGCTTCCACTGGTGGATGCGGCGGAACTCGGAGGGCCGCAGCACCTCCACGACGTCGCCGCGCCAGAAGCGGGCCCCGTCCTCGGCCTCGGTCAGGGCCACCCGGACCTTCTCGCCGGGCACGGCGTGGCGCACGAAGACGACCCGCCCCTCGTGCCGGGCCACGCAGTGGCCGCCGTGGGCCATGGCCCCGACCTCCACCTCGATGGTCCTCCCGATCCCGGTGACGTCTGTGGACGTGTCGACGACTGCCATGTCTGGCTCCTCTCGCATCGCAGCGCGCTTCAGGTCTTGCCCTGAGCATCGACTGGTCAGATCATCATCATCCTTGCAGACCGATGCGGCTGTGTCGCCTCGATCGTGGGCGCGCCGTCGGACGGCGTCATCCGCCGCTCCCCGGGGGCGCCGGGGCGGTCAAGAGCCCTGGCCCTCGTGGACCTGCCACGGCACCGAGCCCACCATCACGCCCGGCTCCCGCTGCAGTCGCCGCGTCTGGCGGGTGGCGGTCCGGTTGTGCAGGAGCGTGCGCCAGCCCGGCCGGACCACGTACTCCGGGATGAACACCATGGTCAGGTCCCGCGGGGAGCGGCGTCGGTGCTCGCGCACATGCCGCACCAGGGGGGCCACCGTGTCGCGGTAGGGCGAGGCGATCACGGTGAGCGACATCGGCAGGCCGGCACGCTCCCAGGCGTCGATCACCTCCAGGGTGGCGGCGCGCTCGGCGTCCACGACGACGGCCTCGAGGGAGGACGGCCGCGACGCGCGGGCGTAGGCCAGCGCCCGCAGCGCCGGCCGGTCCAGCGTGGTCACGACGACCACCACGTGGACCCGCGAGGGCAGGGCCCGCGCGTCGTCCTGGGGGTCCGGTGCGAGCTCGCGGTCCACGTCCGCGTAGTGGCGGCGGATCCGCCCCATCACCAGCGAGCCGAGCACGATCGCCAGCAGCGCCACCCACGCGCCCTGCGTGAAGCGGGTGACCAGGACGACGACGCCCGCCAGCGCCGTGACCACCCAGGCCACCGCCGTGATGATCAGGCGCAGCCGGACGGCCGCGCGGGCCCGGGCGCCCGGCGTGTGCACGAGCCGGCGGCGCCACAGCCGCAGCATGCCGGCCTGCGCGAGCGTGAAGGCCAGCAGCACGCCGATGACGTAGAGCTGCACGAGCAGGGCGGTCCGGGCCTCGAAGAACAGCACGAGCGAGAGGGCCACGGCCCCCATCCCGAGGACGCTCCACGTGTGCACCAGCCGGTCGCTGCGGACCCTCAGCTGCCGGGGCAGGTAGCCGTCCTCGGCCACGCGCGCGGCCAGGGCGGGGAACGAGCGGAACGCCGACTTGGCCGCGAACAGCAGGAGCAGGGCGGTGGCCGCGATGGTGGCGACGGACAGGATGCTGCCCGGGCCGTACACGGTGTCCGCGAGCTGGGCGAGCACGGGGGCGGGGGCGCGGTCGGGCGTGACCTCGGCACCCGCGGCGTCCCGGAGGTTCTCCAGCTCCAGCCCGACGACGACGCCGGTGCGCTGGGCCAGGTGCATGACGCCCACGGTCAGCGCGCCGAGGGTGAGGGCCATCACGGTGAGCACCCACCGCACCGTGGGCACGGCCGGCCGGGCCATCAGGCGGGTGCTCGAGACCGGCACCTCGACGCCGGTGAGCAGCACCGATCCCGCGCTGAACGCGCGCAGGGCGAGCAGCGCCGTCGCCACGGTGCCGACGGTCCCGCCGACCCCGGCGCCCTCCTGCGTCCAGCCGGCCGTCGGCGCCGCGCCGAGCAGCCCACGGCCCTCCTGCCACAGGCCCGCCAGGACGAGCAGCGCGGTCAGGGCGACGAACACGCTCACGAGCACGGGCAGCACCCACCGGGACAGCCGCACCCCGCGGAGCGCGGCCAGCAGTACGCCCACGAGCGCGGCCGAGGCCACCAGCACGCGGCTGCCGACGGTGAGTCCGGGGGCCAGCGCCGCCACGAAGTGGGCGAAGGCGGCCACGGAGACCGCGGCGGTGAACACGAAGTCCAGCAGGAGCGCGGCCGAGGCGACGACGCCGGCCCTCGGGCCCAGCTTCATGCCGGCCATGTGATAGATGCCGCCGTGCGGAACGGCGGCGACCGCGGCGCGGAAGGACACGACGATGAGCAGCATCACCGCGACGACGGCCCAGCCGACGGCGGGTCCGAGCGCGAGCGCGGACGTGCCGGCCGCGACCAGGGTGAGGATGACCTCGTCCGGGGCGTAGGCGAGGGAGGACAGGGCGTTCGACGACGTCACGGGCAGCGCCCGCCACCGGTTCATGCGGGGCTCGTCGGCGGCGTGCGACGTCACGGGGCGACCGAGGAGGCCGCGGCGCAGGAGGGAGGACAGCGTGGCCACCGCACCACGGTACCCCCGCCGGGCCCGGACGCCGCGGCGACGCGGATGCTCCCGGACGTGCCCGCCGGATGCGAGGATGGAGCGCGCGTCGGCTCCCCGGCGCACGGAGCACCGCACGAGAGGCAGGGACGGGCATGGCCCACTACGTGATCGTCGGCGGCGGACGGGTGGGCACCCGGTTGGCGGCCGCGCTGGACGCGGCCGGTCACGGCGTCGCCCTCGTGGACCGCGACCCGCGGACCGTGGAGGGGCTGGCCCCCGGCTTCTCCGGCGAGCTCGTGGCCGGCGTGGGCTTCGACCGCTCCGCGCTGCTCGCCGCCGGCATCGACCGCGCGCAGGGCCTGGCGGCCGTGACCGCGGACGACAACACGAACATCATCGCCGCCCGCGTGGCCCGCGAGACCTTCCACGTGGACCACGTGGTGGCGCGCATCTACGACGCCGACCGGGCCCGGCTGTACCAGCGCCTCGGCATCCCCACGGTCGCCTCGATCCAGTGGACGGCCGACCAGGTGCTGCACCGGCTGCTGCCGGCCGGCACCGCCGACGCGGAGCACCGCGACGCCTCCGGCCGGCTGCTCGTGACCGAGCTGGTCCCCCACTCTTCGTGGTGGGGCCGTCGGCTGACCGACGTCGAGTCCACGGTGGGGATGCGCATCGCCTACCTCACCCGGCTCGGCGACGGCCAGCTGCCCCGGCCGGGCGACCGCCTGCAGGAGGGCGACGTGCTGCACGCCGTCTACCCGGTGGACCGCCGGGACCAGGTGGAGGCCGCCCTGCAGGGCGAGGCACGCGTGCCGGACGGCACGGACGAGGACGAGGAGGGACGGGCATGAGGGCCGTCATCGCCGGAGCCGGCGCCGTGGGCGCCTCCATCGCGCGGGAGCTGCACGCGCACGGCCACGAGGTGGTCGTCGTCGAGGCGCGCACGGACGCGGCCCGCAAGGCCGACGTCGGCGGCGCACGCCTCGTCCTCGGGGATGCGTGCGACCTGACCGTGCTCGAGCAGTGCGGCGCCCTGGAGGCGGACGTGCTCGTCGCGGCGACCGGCGACGACCGGGTCAACCTCGTGTGCTCCCTGCTGAGCCGCTCGGAGTTCGGCGTCGGCCGCACCGTGGCTCGCGTCAACAACCCGCTCAACGACTGGCTCTTCGACGAGTCGTGGGGCGTGGACGTGGCCGTGTCCACCCCCTCGATCATGACGGCGCTCGTGGAGGAGGCCGTGGAGACCGGGGACCTCGTGCGCCTGCTCAGACTGGAGGCCGGCGGCGCGGCGCTGTCCGAGTTCCGGGTCCCGGCGGAGCACTGGCTCGAGGGCCGGCGCATCGGCACCGTGTCCTGGCCGCAGGAGGCTCCGCTCGTGGCGGTCGTGCGCGACGGCGCCCCCCGGCAGGCGTCGGCGGACGAGGTCCTGGAGGTGGGCGACGAGCTCTTCTTCCTGGCCGCCGGCTCCGCCGAGCCGGCCCTGCGTCGCCTCCTCGTCGGCGAGGGCCGCGCTCAGGGACGCTCGGAGGCGGCGGAGTCCGCCGGCACGCCGTCGTCCTGACCGGGCGAGCTGACGGACCAGGCGAGCCAGAGCCCCAGGGCATAGAGCGGCAGGCCCATCACCAGGCGGGCCACCCCGAGCGCGGTGACGGCGTCCCCGAGGTAGAGGGGCACCTGCACCGCCAGGCGCAGCGCGAACACGGCCACGAGGATCCAGGTGGCCGCGGCGTAGGCGCGGCGCCGACGCCGGTGGGCCCGCCAGCGGGTGCCCTCGGCGCGCACGAGGCCGAGCACCAGGCCCGCCGCGGGCCAGCCCACGAGGACGGACACCGCGAACGCGAGGCCGTAGGCGGCGTTGGTGACGAAGCCCCACAGGTAGTAGTCGCGGGCCTGGCCGGTGGTCAGGGAGACCACGACGGACAGGACGACGACGGCGAGGCCGGCCAGCACCTGGACCGGCGACTGGCGCTGGACGAGGCGCGCGACGCCCAGCACGAGTGCGACCGCGACGGCCGCCACGCCGGAGGGCCACACCTGCTGGGTGGCGACGTAGCCGACCATGTAGACGAGGGTGGGCAGGGAGGCCTCGACGATGCCGCGCCAGCCACCGACGCTGCCCAGCGCGTCGAGGCGGCCGCGCTCGTCCAGGCGGGCTCGAGACGGCAGGGGGCCGGCCCCGTCCGGGGCGGCGGTGACGGGGCCACGCGGCTCGGTCATGGGCTCTCCTCTCGGGGCCGTGCTCAGAGCGTGGCCTCGGGCGCGTCGACCAGGTCGAACTCGGGGTTGTGCAGGGTGGGCACGCCATCCATCTGGGTGACGCGGCCGCGGACCGTCAGCCACTCCCCCGGCATGACGCCGGGCACGCGGCGCCGCCCGTGCCAGACCAGCTGCAGCGTCTCGGCGGGCGCCATGCTCCCGGGCGCGGGCAGGCGGTCGGCCAAGACCGCGCGGAAGACGGTCGCCTCGTCCACGCCGGGCAGCGTGACGGAGGCGATGACGCCGCGGCGCTCGATGCGGCCCGCGGTGCCGGTCGGGCGGGCCGCGACGGCGGGGCTCACCGGGTCTCCGTGATCTCCGGACCGCGCTCGGGCAGCGCGGTGGCCTCCGGTGCCGTGCCGTCCCCCGGGCCGGCGGCGGTGTCCGCGAGCACGTCCCGGCCCTCGTCCGGGGCCGGGCGGCGACGCTGCAGCGGGCGCGCGTTGGGAGGCGGACGCAGGGGCAGCAGCTCGCGCGGCGGGAGCGGCTCGTCGCCCCGCACCACGACCAGGTCGGAGAACACCTGTTCCAGCGGCTCAGCGGCCTCCGGCTGGAAGGCGGCCTCGCCGTGGAACACACCGCGGACGAACCAGCGCGGACCGTCCACGCCCACGAACCGGGCGACGTTCCACCCCGGCGAGCCGTCCGGCAGCGCCGCCGGCACGCGCGTGAGGATCTCGATGCCGAAGCGGCCGGTCTGCTCCTGCACGGTCGCATGGGCGGTGGTCGACAGGGAGTCGTGCAGCTCGGCGCGCAGGTCGTCCCACAGACCCGTGCGGCGCGGGGCGCTGAACGCCTGGACCTGCAGCGCCGAGCGGCCGAGGCTGACGGTGGCGGCGACGATCCGCTTCGTCGCGTCCTCGACGTCGAGGCGCAGCTTCATGCCCTGGACCGCCCGCAGGCGCAGCGACCCCAGGTCGATCATGCCGGCGGGATCCGGGCGGGTGGCGACGTCGTGCGGACCGACGTCGGCTGCCTCCGGCGCGGCGGCGATCTCGAGGTCGCGCTCCTCCAGCAGCTCGGCCGGCAGGCTGACCTGCTCGTGGCGCACGGTGCGGTTGCGTCCGAAGATCACGACGTCCTCCCAGGGGTGGTGTCGGCGGTGAAGCCGCCGGTCGAGCCGAAGCCGCCGGCCCCGCGTTCGGAGTCGGGCAGCGCGTCCACGGGCTCGAAGCGGGCCCGCACGACCGGCTGCAGCACGAGCTGGGCGATCCGGTCGCCGCGGCGCAGCACGATCGGCTCGGTCGGGTCCAGGTTGATCAGGGGCACCTTGATCTCGCCGCGGTAGCCGGCGTCGATGGTGCCGGGGGCGTTGACGACGCTCAGGCCGTGGCGGACCGCGAGGCCCGAGCGGGGGTGCACGAACCCCGCGTGGCCCTCCGGGATGGCCAGCGCCACGCCGGTCGGCACGAGGGCACGCTCACCCGGGGCCAGGGTCACGTCGACGGCGGTGCGCAGGTCCGCGCCCGCGTCGCCCGGCTGCGCGTAGGCGGGCGGGGCCAGGCCCGGATCGAGGGCGTGCAGGGGCACGGGCAGCTCGGCGGAGTCGGTCACGAGGCCCGACCCTACACGAGCACCCGTCGGCCCGGGGCCGCGTCGAGGCGGCCGGGCGGGCGCCCTTGCCGGTGCCGCGCGGCGGGACCGGAGTCCGGATGTGGGAAGCTGGGACCCATGCGTGATCCCCAGCAGCACCCCGTCGCCGATGCCTCCCGCCGCGCCCCCGAGGGCGCTGCGGCGGGACCCGATCCGGTCCTGTTCGAGGAGCGGTTGACGCCCTCCCCGGGGGTCTGGGCCGTGGCGCTCATGCTGGCGGCGCTGACGATACTCGTGTTCGCGCCGATCGACCTCGGGGTGGGCATCGCGGCCGCCGTCGCGTTCTTCGCCGTCGAGGTCCTGATCCTGGTGGCCACCACCCCGCGCATCGTGGTGCGCGAACGCACCCTCCAGGTGGGCCGCGCCAGCATCGAACGGCACCACGTCGGTCAGGTCACGGGGTATCGCGGCGAGGACGCCCGGGCCCAGCGCGGCCCGCTGCTGCACGGGCTGGCCTTCGTGAACGTGCGCGGCTGGATCGCGCCCGTCGTGCGGATCCAGCTGACCGACGAGCGCGACCGCACACCCTACTGGCTGACCAGCACCCGGCGTCCGGAGGAGCTGGTCGCGGCCCTCGGCGGGACCATGGCCCGGCAGGAGGGGACGGCCGAGGGCCGCTGACCGCCCCGGCGGCGGGGGCTCAGCCCTCGCAGTCGGTGCAGTAGATCAGGCCGTTCTTCTCACGCGCGGCCTGCGAGCGATGGCGGACCAGGAAGCAGGAGGCGCAGGTGAACTCATCCGACTGGGCGGGCAGCACCCGCACCATCAGCTCTTCACCCGAGAGGTCGGCGCCGGGCAGCTCGAACCCCTCGGCGGCCTCCGCTTCGTCCTCGTCCACGACGGCGGACTGGGTGTCCGTGCGCCGTGCCTTCAGCTCCTCGATGGAGTTCTGGCTCAGCTCTTCCTCGTTCTTGCGAGGGGCGTCGTAGTCAGTGGCCATGGGGTTTCACGCTCCGCTGGTGGGGGACGGCACCGGGACCGGTGCCGGCACTGCGCGGGCGGCGTCGTGGGCGGACCACGCGTCACCGGCCTGCGCCGTTGCGCGTAGATTGTGCACCATGGCCGAACCCGTGCCAAATGTTGTCGGGCACGCTCGCCCAGGGCGGATTCGCGCGGGCGCTCGTCCCTCGCCCGGGCCGTGGTCTGCGGCACGGCGGCTAGGATCGGGGCATGCCCGGCCGGGCGTCCGCATGCCCGGTGACCAGAACACGATGTGGGAGGGACCACCGCCATGGCAGAGCTGCGACTGACCGGACCCACCGAGGACGGCGACGCGCTGCGCCTGTCGGGGCCCGAGGGCGAGGAGCACACGCTCCCCCTCTCCCCCTATCTGCGCCGGCTGGTCATCGAGGGCGCCGCGCCCGAGGACGGGCGACCGGCCGAGGACGGCCCCGCGGCCTGGCACGACATGACGGAGATGGACGTCCCCGGGGCGGACGACGAGGACGCCGAGGGACCGGTGGACGCGGCGACGCACGCCGACGATGCCGCGGAGGAGGACGAGCGGGCTCCCGAGGCGCCCTCCGGCCCGGCCCGGCCGGACGAGGACCTCGCGCTCACCCCGCGGATCGACCCGCGGCCCGTGGCCGACGACTCGACCGCGGACGGACCGACCCCGGCGCCGCTGACCGACCAGGAGTCCGTCAAGGCCGCCGCGACCCAGGAGGCCGTGCCCCTCACCCCCCGGGAGATCCAGCAGCGCATCCGTGCGGGCGCCTCCGTGGAGCAGGTGGCCCGGGAGAGCGGGAACGCGTTCTCGCGCATCCGCACCTACGGTCACCCCGTCTTGGCCGAGCGCGACTGGATCGCCCGGCAGGCCCGCGCCGTCGAGGTCTGGGTCGGCGGGCCCGACCTCTACTCGGACCTCGTCCAGGACGGCGGCCCCACCACGCTCGGCGAGCTCGCCGCGCACCGGCTCGCCGAGCTGGGCGTGGACGAGGCGAGCCTCGAGTGGGACGCGTGGCGCGAGGACCAGGCCGGCTGGACCGTGGCCGCCCGGTTCGCCGTGGCCGGTGCGAGGAGTCTGCCCACCCGCGAGGAGCCGCCGGCGCTCTGGACGTTCCGCCCGGCCGGACGCCACCTCGAACCCGAGAACGCCTGGGCCCGCGCCCTGTCCGAGGCGGAGGCCTGGGACCTGGTCCCCCGCGCCCCCGCGGCCGAACCGGTGACGGACGACGTGGACGCCGAGGACGCCGTGACCCCCGCGGGTGCGCACTCCCCGGCCGCCGACCGCGACGCCGATCTGCTGGAGATCCTGCGGGTGCGCCGGGGTCAGCGTGTGGGCGCGGACCTGGAGTCGGACGACGCGCTCGCGCACCTGATCGCTCGCGAGCACCAGGACCGGAGTCGGCGCGAGGCCGCCCAGGCGCCCGAGCGGCTCGCCCCGGTCGACGCCGAGGGGGCCCTGACGACCGCCGACGACGCCCCGGTCGTCGACGCGCCGGAACCGGCCGCCGAGACCGACCGCGCCGAGGACACTGCCGCAGACGTCGCGGACGCGGGTGTCGAGGACGAGGGGGCGGAGCCCGCGCCTCGCGAGCGTGCCGCGCGCCCTGCCATGCCGACCGTCACGCCGCGCCCCCGGGCCCGCTCGGCCGCTCGCCGCGCGTCCGTGCCCAGCTGGGACGAGATCGTCTTCGGCCGCAAGGGCGACTGACCCCGGCCCGGCCCCGGCCGCGGGGCGGGCTCAGCGGTGCCAGGTGAGCAGCGGGACCTCCCGCTCGGCGCGCGTGGGCGCGCCGTGCTGGCCCACCATCTCGAAGGCGTGCGGGGGCACCCGCCGGCCGTCGTAGAGGGCCAGATCCCCGTGCACGGCGACGAGCAGATCCCCGATGCGGGCACGGACCCGGTCCTCGACGACGGCGCCGAACCAGCCGGCGTCGACGGCCTCGTCCCGCGTGAGCACCCACGCGTGCGCCCCGTAGCGCTCGGCCCAGGTGCGCCGCACCCTCGCGCGCACGTCCGGACCCGCGTCGGACCGGAAGTGCAGCTGCACGAGGCGGGGCTCCCCCGCGGTGTGCGCGATCCCCTCGAGCAGCGCGGGGTCGGCGAGCTCCCCGGCCTCGTCCAGGGCGGCGTAGTCCACGCGGCGCGACGGCGGCACGTCGACCATGCCGTGGTCGCCGGTGGCGAGCACCACCGTCCCGGCGGGCACGCGGTCCACCAGGCGCCGCACCGCCGCGTCGATCTCCTCGAGGGCGTGCAGCCACCGTTCCGAGCCCACGCCGTCCCGGTGGCCGGCCTTGTCCAGCTCGTTGACGTAGAAGTAGACGAGCGTGGGCATGCGCGCGTCCTTCATCACGCGTTCGGCGGCCTGGGCGCGGGCGATCAGGGTGCGACCGGCCACGAACCGGCCGCCACGCAGCCCCGCCCGTGTCAGGGCCGAACGCTCGAAGGCGGGCAGCGAGACCGTGACGGCGTCCACGCCGGCCGCGGCGGCGCGCTCGAACACGGTGGGCTTCGGCTGCCACCCCACCGGGTCGGTGGCCTCGTCCCAGCCGCCCAGCTGATTGATCACCACGTCCCGGTCCGGGTCGAGCACGTCGTAGCCGGCCACGCCGTGCTCCCCGACGTCCAGCCCGGTGCCCAGGCTCGTGAGGGAGGCGGCCGTCGTGGTGGGCACGGCCACCTCGAGGACGCGGCCGCCGTCGGCCATCGCCGAGCGCAGCGTGGGGGCGTGGCCGCCGAAGCGCTTCAGCAGGGACCGTCCGAGGCCGTCCACCAGGGCGACGACCACGCGGCGGCCCGCCGGGACCGCGAGCGCGTTCTCACAGCCCGGGACACCGAGGGCGGCCGCGGCGGAGGTCAGGACGGAGCGCAGGGCACGGTCGGCGGGGACCACGCCCGCGGGGAGGGCGGGCCCCGTCACGTGGTGGCCGCCAGGTGGGCGCGGCGCAGGGCCCGGGCGAAGGCCAGGGCGCCGTCGACGGCCCCCTGCCCGTCGGCGTCGGCGGCGACGCGGATCACGAGGTCCTCGCGGGTGGCGGTGCCGGTGTAGCCGTGGTCGAGGTCGCACTGGGGGTCGGCGCAGCCGGCGGGCTGCAGGTCCAGTCGCTGGCCTCCGGCCCACATCAGCCCGAGGGTCATCTCGGCCACGGGGTCGGACGGCCGGAAGCGGGCGGGGTCGGCGTGGCCGGTGGTCAGGACCACGGAGCCGAGGGCGCGGACCGGGACCATCTCGGTGGAGACCTGGGCGAGGACCGCCTGGCCGGCCGGGTCGGCGGCGTGGTCGTCGAGGTGGACGGCCAGCAGGGTGTCCCCGGCGAGCACGAGGGCCGTGATGTGCCGGTGGATCTCCTCGTAGTCGAAGTGCGTGTCCACGTGGACGAGGTGCGCGTCCGGGGTGCGGCCTTCGAGCTCGACGGCGATGGCGTGCGCCACGAGGTCCGGGTAGAAGCCGGCGCGGACGAGCGAGGCGTCGAGGCCGCCGCTGCCGTCCAGGGTGCGGGCCTCGCGCTGCCGGCCCTCGGCCTCGGGGGCGTCGGGGCGGTGGTCGGGACGGCCGGGCTCGTGACTCCTGCGGAACGGGCTCATGTCCCCCATGCTACGGGTCCGGTGCCGGGCCGTCCGGGCCCGCTGTGGACGGCCCGGTCAGCGGCCGCGCAGCGCGCGCCGGGCCGAGTCGGTGCGGCGGGCCGCGTTGGCGACGTGCACCTCGGCCTGCAGCACCGTCACGCCCTCGGGGGCGGCCAGCACGGGCGCGAAGCGCAGGCGGGCGACCTGCGGCAGGTCGTCCTTGAGGACGCTGACGCGGCCCACGAGGTCCTCCAGCGCGGCGAGGTTGACGGAGGGCACCCCGCCGGTGCCGCGCAGCTTCACGGCGGCGCGGGGGGCGCGGACCATGCGGGCCACGTCCCGGTCCGTGAGCGGGGGCACGCGGTGCACCCAGTCCCCCAGCAGGTCCGTGGCGTCGCCGGCGATGCCGAAGGAGACCACGGGGCCCAGCAGCGGGTCCTCGAGCGCCGTGAGCATGCAGGCCTGGCCGGCGGGGGCCATGGCCTGGACCTCGAGCTCGCGCACGCCGAACGGCGCGAGCAGACGGCGCATGTGCTCGACGTTGCGGCGCAGGGAGTCGGCGTCCACCACGTTCAGGCGGACGCCGCCCAGGTCGAGTCGGTGCCGCAGGTGGGGGTCCACGGCCTTGAGCGCCACGGGGAAGCCGAGCCGCTCGGCGGCCGCCACGGCCTCGTCGGCGGTCTCGAACCGGGCCGAGGGCAGCACGGTGATCCCGTAGTGGCCCAGCAGCGTCTCGGTCTCCTCGTCGGAGAGCCGGACGAGTTCGGTGCCCTCGGCACGCGCGGCGGCCGCCTCCACGAGCTCCTCGGCCTCGTGCGGGTGCAGGCCGGTCGGCTCGAGCGGCTCGCCGACCTCCTGGCGGCGCCAGTGGACGTAGTCCGCGAGCGCGCCGAGCACGGTCATGGCCTGCTGCGGCGACGGGTAGAAGGGCAGACCGGGCTGCAGGGAGCCGGGCTCGGCGTCGTCGTCGACGGGACCGGCGGCGCCGAGCGTGGCCCCGCGGTAGCGCGGGGAGACGACGTCGGTCAGGCAGCCGAGCACGGGGATGCGGGCGTCCCGGGTCGCGTCGGCGAGGGCGTGGGCCAGTCGCTCCGGCTCGTCGTCCGCCTGGTGCAGGCCGAGGCGGGCCAGCACCACGACGGCGTCGGCCTGCTCGTGGCGGACGGCGTCCCGGACGGCGGAGACCAGCGTCTCGGCGGGCGGGGCGATGCCCTGCTCGCTGCCGACGAGGCCGACGGTGGCCGTGACCTCCAGCCCGGCCTCGGCCGCGGCGTCGCGGCCCAGCCGGTCCAGGGCGAGGGAGTCGGCCACGAGGACGACGCGGTGGCCCGTGGGCAGCGGCTGGCTGGCCACGGCCATGAGGATGTCGAGCATGGCCTCGTGCGTGTGGGCCTCGAGCACGCCGGTCTGGTCGAGCATCGAGTCCACGGTGCCCTCGGGGGCCTGGGTGGTGCGGGTCTCGTGGCCCGGGGGCAGGAAGCGCCCGGTGACGTCGGAGCGGACCACCACGACGGGCTTGGTGCGGGAGAGCCGCCGGGCGATGCGGGAGAACTTGCGTGGGTTGCCGAACGACTCGAGGTACACACCGACGGCGGCGGTGTGGGGGTCCGCCTCGAAGAACTGCATGGCGTCGTTGCCCGAGACGTCCGCACGGTTGCCGGCGCTGATCGAGGTGGAGATCCCCACCCCGCGGCGCTTGACGCCGGCGGAGACCATGGCGCCGACGGCGCCGGACTGGCTGAACAGCCCGACGGGGCCGCGCTGGGCCAGGCCCGGGGACGGGGAGGCGTTGAGGCGGATCGCGGGGTCGGTGCGGACCAGGCCGGCCGAGGCCGGGCCGATCACGCGCATGCCGTGGGCGCGGGCGAGGGAGACCAGGCGGCGCTGGGCCTCGAGCCCCTCGGCGCCGGCGTCGGCGTAGCCCGAGGTGAGGACCACGAGGCCCTGGGCCCCGGCCGCGGCGGCCTCGGGGATGAGGGCCTCGACCTCGTCGGCGGGCACAGCGACGACGACGAGGTCGACCGGCTCGCCGATGTCGGCCAGGGAGCGGTGGGCGGTGAGGCCCTGGACGTCCTCGGCGGCGCGGTTCACGGCGTGGACGGCTCCCGTGAAGCCCGCCTCGAGGACGTGGCGCAGCACGAGCGAGCCGACGGCCTGCGGATCGCGGGAGGCGCCGACGACGGCCACGGACGCGGGCTCGACCAGCTCGGCGACGCTGCGGGACTCGGCGCGGTGCTCGCGGGACTCGACGACGGCGCGCCACCGGGCGGTGGGGTCGATGGGGAACTCGACGGCCACGACGCCGTCCTCGAAGCGGCGAGTCACCTCGAAGCCGGACTCCTGGAACACCGAGAGCATCTTGCGGTTCTCGGGCAGGACCTCGGCGGTGAAGCGGCGGATGCCGTTCTCGCGGGCGGCCACGGCGAGGTGCTCCATGAGGATGGAGCCCAGTCCGCGGCCCTGCGCGGCGTCGGAGATGTTGAAGGCGACCTCCGCGGCGTCGGAGTCCCCGTAGCGGTCGTAGCGGCCCACGCCGAGCAGTCGGCCGCCGCGGGTGATCACGAACGCCACCCGGTCCCGGTGGTCCACGTGGGTGAACCGGTCCAGGTCCTTGGCGCTCAGCTCGGACTTGTACGTGAAGTAGCGCAGGTAGATGGAGTTCTCGGACTGCCCGGCGTGCATGCGCTGCAGCTCGGCGGCGTCCTCGGGCGAGATGGGCCGCAGGTGGGCCGTCGCACCGTCACGGAGCACCACATCGGCCTCCCAGTGGGAGGGATATCCGCGGACGGCTTCGGTCTCACCCATAGGATCACTGTAGACAATCCCCGACGCCGTGAGGACTCCCCGACCACCATGATGGCCCGTTCATCCCGTTCCCGCCCCGCCGAGCAGGACGCCCCGCGCCCGCTGCCGCTGGAGCAGGAGAACATCGTCGACGTCGACGTCTCCGAGGAGATGGAGGCGTCCTTCCTCGAGTACGCCTACTCGGTGATCTACTCGCGCGCCCTGCCGGACGCGCGCGACGGCCTCAAGCCGGTGCAGCGGCGCATCCTCTACATGATGTCCCGCATGGGCCTGCGCCCGGACCGCGGCCACGTGAAGTCCGCCCGTGTGGTGGGCGAGGTGATGGGCAAGCTGCACCCCCACGGCGACGCCGCGATCTACGACGCGATGGTCCGCCTCGCCCAGCCGTTCTCCCTGCGCCTGCCCGTGGTGGACGGGCACGGCAACTTCGGCTCGCTCGACGACGGCCCCGCGGCCCCGCGCTACACGGAGGCCCGCATGGCCCCGGCCGCCCTGGCGCTCACCGCGGACCTCGACGAGGGCACCGTGGACTTCGTCCCCAACTACGACAACCAGCTCCAGCAGCCGGCCGTGCTGCCCGCCGCCTACCCCAACCTGCTCGTCAACGGCACCACCGGCATCGCCGTCGGCATGGCCACGAACATGGCCCCGCACAACCTGCGCGAGGTCGTGGCGGGCGCGCGCCACCTGCTCGCGGACCCCGAGGCGGACCTCGAGGCGATCATGGCCCACATCCCCGGCCCCGACCTCCCCTCGGGCGGCCGGATCGTGGGGCTCGACGGCGTCCGCGACGCCTACGCGACCGGCCGCGGCACGTTCCGCATGCGGGCCGCCGTCGCCGTGGAGCAGGTCTCCGCGCGGCGCACCGGCCTGGTCGTCACCGAGCTGCCGTACGGCGTGGGCCCCGAGAAGGTCATCGAGCGGATCAAGGCCGGCGTCGACGCGAAGAAGCTCAGCGGCATCGCCGACGTCGTGGACCTGACGGACCGCAAGAACGGGCTGCGCCTGCAGATCGAGCTCAAGTCCGGGTTCAACCCCCAGGCCGTGCTGGCCGCCCTGTACCGGCACACCCCGCTCGAGGAGACGTTCGGGATCAACAACGTCGCGCTCGTCGACGGCCAGCCGCAGACCCTGGGCCTGCTGCCCCTGCTGCGGGTCTACGTGGACCACCGTCTGGACGTGGTGCGGCGCCGCACCGGGCACCGCCTCGGCAAGCACCGCGACCGCCTCCACCTCGTCGAGGGCCTGCTGCTGGCGCTCGTGGACATCGACGAGGTCATCGAGATCATCCGTTCCTCGGACGACACCACGGCCGCGCGCACCCGCCTCATGGGCGTCTTCGACCTCACCCAGGTGCAGGCCGACCACATCCTGGAGCTGCGGCTGCGCCAGCTGACGAGATTCTCCCGCATCGAGCTGGAGGCCGAGCGCGACGAGCTGCAGGCCGCGATCGCCGAGCTCGAGGCGATCCTCGCCTCCGACGCGCGGCTGCGTGAGGTGGTCTCGGCCGAGCTGCAGGCCGTCGCCGACGAGCACGGCGACGACC
The DNA here is from genome assembly GCF_019091605.1 of Micrococcus sp. GbtcB5. Taxonomy (NCBI): domain Bacteria; kingdom Bacillati; phylum Actinomycetota; class Actinomycetes; order Micrococcales; family Micrococcaceae; genus Micrococcus; species Micrococcus sp. GbtcB5. The sequence goes on along the minus strand of NZ_JAGXJK010000005.1, from coordinate 88,229 downwards.
GGCGCACGGTCCTGCTCGAGGCCGAGACCGCCGCGGCCCCCGCCGCCGGGCCCGCACCGTCCGGGCCCACCCCCGCCGGCGCCGCGGAGGCCGGGGCGGACCTGATGGTCCCGGACACGGCGTGCTGGGCCCTGCTCTCCACCTCCGGACGCCTGCTGCGCACCGCGGACCGCACGCCGATCGCCCCGCAGGGCCGGCGCCGCAAGCACGACGCCTTCGCCTCCGTGGTCCCGACGACGGCCCGCGGTGAGATCGGGGCCCTCACCTCCGCCGGCGCGCTGCACCGCCTCCAGGCGGTCGACCTGCCGGTGGCCGGCGAGCCGTCCGCGGCCCCCGCGATGACCGCGGCCGTCCCCGCCGCGGAGCTGGTGCCCCTGGCCAAGGGCGAGACGCTCGTGGCCCTGGTCCCCCTGGACGCCGTCCTGGCGCTGGGCACCGCCCACGGGGTCGTCAAGCGCGTCCGGCCGGAATGGCCCCTGAACCGCCAGGTCGTCGACGCCGTCGCCCTGAAGGACGGCGATGCGGTGGTCGGCGCCGCCCCCGCCCCGGACGAGGCCGACCAGCTCGTCTTCCTCACCCGCACCGGCCAGCTGCTGCGCTACGCCGCCTCCGCCGTGCGCCCCCAGGGCCCGGCCGGCGGCGGTGTCGCGGGCATCCGGCTGGCCGCCGGGGACACGGTGCTCGCGTTCGGGGTGGCCCCCGCCGCCTCCCTCACCGAGACCGGTGCGGACGCCGCCGCCCACCCACGGCCCGCCGTCGTGGTGACCGTGACGGACGGCGAGGCGGACGTGCTCGGCTCCGCCCCGGGCTCCGTCAAGGTCACGCCGCTCGGGGAGTATCCGGCCAAGGGCCGCGGCACCGGCGGCGTGCGCGCCCACCGGCTGCTCAAGGGCGAGAGCGGCCTCGAGCTCGGCTGGATCGGCGCTGCGCCCGCGCTCGCGGCCTCGCGGGCCGGGGTGGCCCGCGCGCTGCCGATCGAGTACGGGCGTCGGGACGGCTCGGGCGTGCCCGTGGACCAGCGCATCGAGGCCGTCGGTGCCGGCGCCTCCCCCGACCTCGTCTCGGCCCCGCCCGCCGAGGACGACGCCGTGGCCGTGTCCGCGGACTGATCAGGGGGCCTCAGCAACCGACCCGCACAGGGACGTCACCGTCCTCGAGCAGCCTGCCGTCATGGGTGACGATCACGACGATCCTGTCTGCCAGAGCCCGGCGCAGATCCGTGATGAGGGCGCGTGCCTCGTCGGCGTCCACGTGTGCGGTCGGCTCGTCCAGCAGCACGACATCGGCGCGGGCCACGAGAGCCCGGGCCACGGCCAGGCGTTGACGCTGCCCGCCCGAGAGCCGCTGCCCGCCAGGGCCGACGCGCGTGTCCAGGCCCTGCGGTGCCGCGGCCAGCCACGGACCCAGTCCCACCAGCTCGAGCGCGGCGGTGAGCTCTGCGTCGGACGGGGCGTCCGCGACGCCGCGGGCCAGGGCGAGGTTGCCGCGCGCCGTGGAGTCGAAGATCAGGGCGTCCTGCGGGGTCCAGGCGACCCGGGCCAGCGCCGTCGCGTCCGGGCGGACCGGGTCCGGCTGGGGCGTCGGGGGCACGGTCTCGAGCGTGTACCGGCCGGCGGTCAGGGGCAGGAAGCCCAGCAGCACGGCCAGCAGGGTCGACTTCCCGGATCCGGAGGGCCCGGTGACGACGGCGACGTCCCCGGGGGCCAGGTCGAGCTCCAGGTCGGTCCACAGCGGCGGCGCACCGGGGTGGGCGAAGGCGGCCTCGACCAGGCGCAGGCGGCACACCCGTGCCTCCGGCTCTGCGGCCTCCGCCGGCTCAGGCGGCGCCGCGGCAGCTCCGCCCTCCTCCGGGCCGAGCAGCTCGCCGGTCGCCCGCGCCCGATCCGCCAGGGTGCCCCAGTGCTGGGCGGCGGCGGCCAGCGCCCCATAGGGCTCGGCCCAGGAGAGTGCGAGCAGCACCACCAGGGCCGCGACCGGCGCTGAGGTGCCGGTGTGGGCCGCCGCGGCCGCCGCGGCCACCGCGATCCCCCCGGAGGCCGCGACCGCCAGCGCCCGGCCCCCGCCGGCGGCCCACGCGGCCCGACGGCGGGGACGCTGCAGCCGGTCGTCCAGCACCGCCAGTCCCCTCAGCGCAGGCTCGGTCAGCCCCAGCCCGCGCAGGTCCCCGGCCGCGTTCAGCACGGCGGCCACACGGTCGACGAGCGCGCCCTGCCCTCGCACCTGGGCCGCGGTCTGGCGGCGGTCCAGGACGGCGACCAGCGCGGGGATCACCACCAGGGCGACCGCCCCGGGCACCAGGGCCACGACCGCCAGCTCCGGGGCCAACGCCCAGGTCAGGGCGGCGGTGGCCAGCCAGGCGAGCAGGGCCGCCGGGGCAGGCACGAGCACCCGGGGCACCGCGTCCCGAAAGGCGTCCACGTCCGAGACCAACAGGGACAGGGCGCCGTCGGTCCGGCCCACCCGCCCCCACAGCCGGGGTTGACGGCCCAGCGCGTCCCACAGGCGCAGCCGCAGCTCCGTGGCCCAGCCGAACACGGCGTCGTGGGTGGTCAGCCGGTCCAGGTAGCGGAACACGGCCCGGGACAGGCCGAACCCGCGCACCAGCACGATCACGGCCAGCAGGTAGAGCACCGGCGGCCGCGTCGAGGCGGTGACGATCAGCCAGCCGGACAGTGCCGCCAGCAGTGCCGCGGACACGTGGGTCCCGGCGGCCCAGCCGATGCCGGCCCAGAGCTTCGGTTGCCGCCACGGCAGCAGCCGCAGTCCGGCCCGCAGCGAGACCTGTCGCGGGGTGACCGGCTCCGGCCGCGCACGCCCCTGGGCGGCGGCGACCGGCATAGCCGTGGCCGGGGATCCGGCGGTCGGACCGGCGCCGGGGGCCAGCCGGACGATGGCGTCGGCGGCCGTCAGCAGGGTGGGATCGTGGGAGGCGGCCAGCACGGTGCACTGCGGCGTGCTCAGCCCGGGCACCGCACCGGAGGGCAAGGCCGCGAGGGTCTCGACGACGACGGCGGCGACGGCGCCGTCCAGGTGGGCGGTGGGCTCGTCCAGGAGTACGAGCCACGGGCCGGTCCCGTCCGCGGCGTGCAGGCGGGCCAGGAGGCGGGCGACCGCGACCCGCCGGCACTCCCCCGGACTCAGATCGGCCGGGTCCCGCTCCTGGAGACCCTCGAGCGCCACGGCGGCCAGCACGGCGGAGCGAACGGGACCGGGCAGCGCACCCCCGGCGGCCAGGTCCAGTTCGCCGGCGACCGTGCGCTCGGTCAGCACGGGGTGCTGCCCGATCCAGAGGGTGCGTTCCGTGTCGACTCCGGCGACCCGGCCGGTGGCCTCGGCGGCGTCCTGGCGCAGCAGGCCGGCCAGCAGACGCAGGACGGTGGACTTGCCGGTGCCGGAGGGCCCGGCCAGGGCGGTCAGATGCCCCGGGGGCGCGGTGAGGTCGAGACCCTCGAGCACCTGCCGTCCGGCCATCCGGACGCTCAGGTCCTGCACCAGGACGCCGCCGTCCCGGTCCGGCCCGGAGGCCGGCCCGAGCGTGTCGAGCACGGGGGCCGGGACGGGGGCGTCGGCCGCGGCCCGGGCGCGGGACTCGGCCTCGCGGCCGTCCTCGGAGGCGTGGAAGGCCGCGCCGACCTCCCGCAGCGGCAGGTAGAGCTCGGCGGCGAGGATGAGGACCACCAGGCCGTCGAGAAGCGCCATCTGCCCGTTCACCAGGCGCAGTCCGATGAACACCGCCATGACGGCCACGGACAGGGAGGCGATCAGCTCGAGGGCGAGACCGGAGAGGAATGCGGTGCGCAGCGTGACCATCGTGGCCGCGTGGTGCCGCTGGGAGACCTCCTGCAGAGCGCGGCGCTGGACGCCGGCCCGGTGGAGTCCGACGAGCACCGGCAGGCCGCGGGCGAGCTCCAGCAGGTGCCCGGCCAGCCGGTCGAGCCCGTCCTGGGCGGCATCGATGCGCTCCTGGGTGTGGCGGCCCACCAGGATCATGAACAGGGGAACCAGGGGCAGGGTGATGGCGGCCACCACGGCGGAGACGAGGTCGTGGGTGAGGATCCACACGCCCAGGGCCGCCGGGACCACGGCGGTGGCGGCCAGCGCGGGCAGGGCTTCGGTGTAGTGGTCGTCCAGGCTCTTGAGGCCGTGGGTGACCACGACGGCATCGGCGCCGGAACGGGGGCGTCCGCCGTCGGCGGCGGCCAGCCGTTGGGCGACGACGGCGGCCCGCACCTGCTGCTGGGCCCCCAGCGCGGCGCGGCGGCCCACCACGCGCTGCCCCGCCTCCGCCAGGGCACGCAGGGCCACCCCGGCCGCCCCGAGCAGCACGGGGCCGCTCAGGGTCTGCGCGGCGGGCACAGGGCCCACGGGGGCCGGCGGGTGGAACAGCAGGTCGAGCAGCCGGGCGGAGTCCTCGGGGTCCAGGGTCATCGCCAGGCCGGTGATCAGCCGGGCCAGGGATTCGGCGAGCAGGATCCAGCCGAGCGCGCGCAGCACGGCGAGGGCCAGCAGGGCCGGCAGGGCCCGAAGTGCGGCCGGGGTCATCGGGGGCCGGGCCCGACGGGTCGGGCCCGGAGGCGGCCCGGCCGCCGAGGCGGAGCGCTCGACGGCCGGGGCGGCGGGGCGGCTGGGGCTCACAGCGGCTCCACCAGGTGGGCCTCCGGGATGTGGGTGTCGGCCAGACGGCGGCGGAACATCCAGTAGGACCACCCCGTGTAGGCCAGCACGATGGGCACGAAGATCAGGGAGATCACGGCCATCAGGCCCAGGGTGTACGGGCCGGAGGAGGCCAGCTGAGCGGTGAGGCTGAACTGCGGGTCCACCGTGGAGGGCAGCACGACCGGGTACTGGGTGACCATGATCGCCGTCCACGCCAGCACCAGAACCAGCGTCAGGGACGTGAAGGCCAAGCCCTCGCGGCCGGCCCGGGCGGCCACCACCGACGCGGCCACCGCCACGACGGCCAGCACCAGCAGCGCCCAGGTCCACGGGCGGTCGCCGCGGGCCACCACGAGCCCTGCCCAGACCAGCAGCGGCAGCACGGCCAGCGGGGTCCACGTGGACAGGAAGCGGGCGGCCGACCGGCGGGGGGCGCCGTCGGTCTTCAGGCCGATGAACGCCCACGCCTGCGCCAGGGAGAAGCCGACCACGGCCAGACCACCGAGCAGCGCCGGGCCGGTCACCCACACGAAGGGGCCGCCCACCCGGTCCCCGTTGGCGTCCAGCGGCAGGCCGGTCGTCGTCAGCACGAGCAGCACGCCGGCCATGAAGGCCGCCAGGAACGAGCCGATGCCCAGGGTCCAGGTCCAGATCTCCCGGCCGGCGTCGGTGGCGGCCTTGCCGCGGTACTCGATGGACACCGCCCGCAGGATCAGACCGAACAGCATCACGAGCATCGGCAGGTACAGGGTGGAGAACACCGCCGCGTACCAGAACGGGAAGGCCGCGAACATCGCTCCGACGGCGGTGATCAGCCACACCTCGTTGCCCTCCCAGACGGGGCCGATGATGTTCAGCAGCACCCGGCGCCGTGGCTCGTCCCGCGCCCAGAAGCGCACGAGCATGCCGACCCCGAGGTCGAAGCCCTCGAGGGCCAGGTAGCCGAGCCAGAGCACGGCGATGATGACGTACCAGTAGACGGGAAGGACCTCAGCCATGGTCGTGCTGTCCTCTCTGCGAGCGGGTCAGTAGGCGAACGCGAGCACGTCGTCGCGGTCGCGCTTCTGTTCATCGGAGTGCTCGGCGGCGGTGAGCTCCGGCATGGCGGCCGGGACGCCGCCGCGGACGAACCGGGTCAGCAGGAAGACCTCGACGCCCAGCAGCACCGCGTAGATCCCGACCAGGACGATCAGGGACACGAGGACCTCTTCACCCGTGACCCCGGGCGAGACGGCCGCGGCGGTGAACATGTACACCTGATCCACGCCCATCGCCGGGTTCGGGTACACCACGAACGGCTGCCGGCCCATCTCGGTGAACACCCAGCCGGTCATGTTCGCCGCGAACGGCGCCCCGATCGAGGCCACGGCCAGGCGCATCCAGCCACGGGAGGCCGGGACGGTGCCGCGGCGGGAGAACCACAGCGCGCCCAGTGCCGCGAGCGCGCCGAGTCCGCCGAAGAGGATCATGAGCCGGAATCCCCAGTAGGTGACCTCCATCAGCGGCAGATAGGAGATCTCGCTGCCGGCGCGGTCGCCGTAGAGCTCGGAGTCGGGCAGGTGCGTGCCGTACTTCTGCTCGAACTCCGGCAGCAGGGTGTTGATGCCGCGCACCGGCGTGGTGAAGTCCTCGTACGCGAGGTAGGAGAGCAGGCCCGGCACCTCGATCACGCCCTGGACGTCCTCGCAGGTGGTCGCTCCACCCGAGCGCACATCGCCGAGGGTGAGCACGGAGAACGCGGTGCCGTCGTGGCAGGCGGCCTCCGCGGCGGCCATCTTGGTGGGCTGGAAGTGGATCATCTGCTGGGCCTGGGCATGGCCGGAGAATGCGGTGCCGACGAAGCCGATCAGGGCGACGGCCGCCCCGGCGCGCAGCGAGGTGAGCCAGACGCGGTGGTCGGTGCGGTCCCGGGCGGCGGTGCCGGCGTCGCCGACGACGACCCGGCCCGCCTCGTCCACGACGTCGATGCCGTCCCGGCGGCGCTTCCACAGGTGGTACCAGGCGATCCCCACGAGGAAGCCGCCGGCCACGGCCCAGGAACCGAAGATGGTGTGCGGGTAGTGGGTGAGGACGATCGGGTTGGTCAGCACGGCGCCGAGGTCGTTGAGCACCGGGCGGCCGTCGACGACCTCATAGCCCACCGGGTGCTGCATGAAGCCGTTGGCCACCATGATGAAGTAGGCCGAGAGGTTGATCCCCAGCACCGCGCACCACAGGGCGGCCAGGTGGAGTCTGCGCGGGATCCGGTCCCAGCCGAAGATCCAGATGCCCAGGAACACCGATTCCAGGAAGAACGCGATGAGCGCCTCGAGGGCCAGCGGCGCCCCGAAGACGTCCCCGACGAACCGGGAGTACTCCGACCAGGCCATGCCGAACTGGAACTCCTGCACCAGCCCGGTGGCCACGCCCATGATGAAGTTGATCAGGAACAGCTTTCCCCAGAACTTCGTCATCCGCAGGTAGTGGTCCTTGCCCGTGGCGACCCAGAGGGTCTGCAGGACGGCGACGACGAGGCCGAGTCCGATGGTCAGCGGGACCATGAGGAAGTGGTAGACGGTGGTGATGCCGAACTGCCACCGTGCGAGTTCGAGGGGATCCACGAGGCTGCGCTCCTGAGACAGGCGTTCGACCGCGACAACGCGGTCGCTGGATACCACCACCCTAGTCCGTCGGACGTCGTGACATCGCCGGACGGCGCCGGGCCGACGACGCCCTGACCGTGTCCGCGGACTGTCCCGGCCGAGGCGACCCTGTTCGCCTCGGGCCGATCGAGGCCTCCGACGGGCGCCCCGCCCGACCCCTCCGATACAGTGGGCTGTCGTCTCACCGCAGGTGAGCGCCCCCTCCCCGACCCCCGCAGATTGGTCCTGGTGACGAACGTGTCCGGCAACGCCAGCTACGAGTACTCCCGCGCCGCCCTCCTGGCGGTCACCGAGGTGGAGGCCCCCGTCGAAGTCACCTCGCAGGACCTCGACGACCAGCTGGCGGAGGTGCTCACCCGCCTGCGCCTGCCCGGCTCCCTCCTGGAGCGGGTGGCCGGTGTGCGCAGCCGACGGAACTGGGACGAGACCGAGGACTTCCAGGAGGCCGCCGCGCGCGCCGGCGTCGCGGCCCTGGAGCAGGCCGGCGTCCCGCGGGAGCGGGTGGGCCTGCTCGTGAACACGTCGGTGACCCGGGCCACGCTCGAGCCCTCCGTGGCCGTGCGGATCCACCACCTCATGGGGCTGCCCACCTCGGCGACCAACTTCGACATCACGAACGCGTGCCTCGGGTTCGTCAACGGCCTCATGCTCGCCTCCACCCTGGTGGACGCCGGCCAGATCGACTACGCGGTCGTGGTCGCCGCCGAGGACGCCTCGAAGGTGCAGGCCGCCACCGTGGCCAACCTGCACGCCGAGACCACGCACCGCGGCAACTTCATGGAGCAGTTCGCGTCCCTGACGTTGGGCTCCGGGGCCGCCGCCGCCGTCGTCGGCCGCATCGAGGACCACCCGGACGCCCATCGGATCGTCCGCGGGATCACCCGCGCCGGCACCGACCACCACGGCCTGTGCGTGGGCGACCACCACGGCATGTACACCGACTCCACCGCCCTGCTCAAGGACGGTCTCGAGCTCGTGATGGACGCGTGGCACGACGTCCCGGCGGAGTGGGCGTGGCCGCAGGCCGACCGGTTCATCACCCACCAGGTCTCGCAGATGCACACCGACGCGATCGCGGAGTCCGCCCACCTGGACCCGGCGCGCATCCCGACGACGTTCCCCACGCTGGGCAACGTCGGCCCGGCGTCGCTGCCCATCACCCTCGTGCGGGAGATGGACGCCCTGGAGGACGGGGACACGGTGGTCTGCCTGGGCGTGGGCTCGGGCCTGAACACCGCGATGCTCGAGATCGAATGGTGAGCTGAAGGAGCCAGAGCCATGCCCCAGATCCCCGCCGCCCCCGCCGCCCTGCCGCCGGCCGACCGACTGCCCGGCTGGGACCCGGCGTGGTCCCGCCTCGTGGAGATCCGCTCCGCCGCGGACCCGGAGGGGACCGTGCGGACGCTGCACGTGGCGGACACCGGACCCGTGCTCGCGGCGGCCGGGGCGGAGATCGTCGGCACGATCGTGGCGGTGCACGGCAACCCGACGTGGTCCTGGCTGTGGCGGTCCCTGCTCGCGGAGACCGTGCGCCGGGCACGCCGGGGCATGGCCGCGTGGCGCGTCGTGGCGCCGGACCAGCTGGACATGGGCTTCTCCGAGCGCCTCGCGCACGCGGGCTACCCGTCCGCCGCGTCGATGGGCCGTGCCGGCGACACCTACCGCACGCTGGGCGGCCGCATCGCCGACCTGGACGCGCTGCTGGCGGCTCTCGGGCTGCGCGACCTGGCAGCCACCGGCCACCCGCTGATCACGCTCGGCCACGACTGGGGCGGCGTCGTGTCCCTCGGCTGGGCGGCGCGTCATCCGGAGCTGGTGGCCGGCGTCGCGACCCTGAACACCGCGGTCCACCAGCCCGAGGGGGCGCCGATCCCCGCCCCGCTGCAGGCCGCCCTCGCCGGGCCCGTCCTGCCGGCCTCCACCGTCACCACGGACGCCTTCCTCTCCGTGACGACCTCCCTCGCCACGCCGGCCCTCGACCGCGAGACCCGGGCGGCCTACCACCTGCCCTACGACGCGGCGGCCCGACGCGGCGGCGTCGGCGGCTTCGTCGCGGACATCCCGGCCGACCCCGGCCACGGCAGCCATCCCGAACTGCAGCGGGTGGGCGAGGACCTCGCCTCCCTGGGCCGCACCGACGTGCCCGCCCTCATCCTGTGGGGCGCCGACGACCCGGTCTTCCTGGACCGCTACCTCGACGACCTCCGCGACCGCCTGCCCCGCGCGCGCGTGCACCGTTACGAGCAGGCGGGACACCTGCTCGTGGACGACCGCGACATCACCGCGCCCCTGCTGCAGTGGGCCCAGCTGCTGCGTGGCGGCCAGCTCTCCGACCCCGCCTCGGGGCTGCCGGGCCCCGTCCCGCACGCCACCACCGACGCGGCCGCCGACCCGGGCCTGGAGGTGGACCTCGGGGAGGAGCCCGGAGCCCGCGATCCCGGGGTGGTCCGGCTCTGGGACCACCTGCGCGACTGGGGCGCCCCCGGCTCGGACCACCGCGAGTACACCGCGCTGGTGGACATGGCCGGCGCCCAGGCCGGCCGCTCGCTGGTGGGCACCGCCCGCCGACCCGTGGCCGTCACCTGGGGTGAGCTGCAGGAGATGGTCTCGGCCATCGCCACCGGGCTGTGGGCCGCGGGCATGCGGCCGGGCGACCGGGTCGCCATGCTCGTGCCGCCGGGTCGCGACCTGTCGGCGGCCCTGTACGCCGTGCTGCGCGTGGGCGCCGTCGCCGTGGTGGCCGACCAGGGCCTCGGCGTCAAGGGCATGACCCGGGCGATGAAGTCGGCCCGCCCCCGGTGGATCATCGGCCGCACCCCCGGGTTGACGCTCGCCCGTGCCCAGTCGTGGCCGGGCACCCGGATCTCCGTGACCGAGCCGGGCGCCGCCCAGCGCCGCCTGCTCGACGTCTCCGACTCGCTCTACGCGATGGTGGACCGCCACCGCGACCCGGCCGCGGGCGACGCCGTCGACGAGCACGGCACCGTGCTGCCCGAGCCCGCCCTGGACGCAGACGCCGCGGTGCTGTTCACCTCCGGCTCCACGGGCCCGGCCAAGGGCGTCGTGTACACGCACGAGCGGCTGGGCCGCCTCGTGGCGCTGATCTCCCGCACCCTGGGCATCCGCCCGGGCGGGTCCCTGCTGGCCGGCTTCGCCCCGTTCGCGCTGCTCGGACCCGCCCTCGGCGCCGCGTCCGTCTCCCCGGACATGGACGTCACCCAGCCGGCCACCCTCACCGCGCAGAAGCTGGCCGACGCCGCGATCGCCGGGCAGTCGAGCGTGCTGTTCGCCTCCCCCGCCGCCCTGGCGAACGTGGTCGCGACCGCCGACGGGCTCGACGCTCCCCAGCGCGAGGCGCTCGACGCCGTGCGGCTCGTGCTCTCGGCCGGCGCCCCCGTGCACCCGCAGCTGATGCGGCAAGTCTCGGACCTCATGCCGAACGCCCGGGTCCACACGCCGTGGGGCATGACCGAGGGGCTGCTGCTCACGGACATCGACGGCGACGAGGTGCAGCGCCTGCGCACCGCCGACGACGCGGGCGTCTGTGTGGGCTCCGCGCTGCCCACGGTGTCCCTGGCCATCGCGCCGCTCCTAGAGGACGGCAGCGCCGACGACGTCATCCTCGACCCCGCGCGGGGCCACGGCGTCCTCGGCGAGATCGTGGTCAGCGCCCCCCACCTGAAGGACCGCTACGACGCGCTCTGGCACACCGACCAGCAGAGCAAGCGCGACGGGCTGTGGCGGCGGGACGGCCGGGTATGGCACCGCACCGCCGACGTCGGCCACTTCGACGCCGAGGGCCGCGTCTGGCTCGAGGGTCGGCTCCAACACGTGATCACCACGCCCGAGGGCCCGGTCGGTCCGGGCGGGCCCGAGAAGACCGTCGACGCGCTCGGGCCGGTGCGGCGCAGCGCCGTCGTCGGCGTCGGGCCCCGGGGCACGCAGGCCGTGGTCGTCGTCGTGGAGGCGGCCGTGCCGGCCACGCGCCCGGCGCGACGCCCGGGTCACCACCGCGACGGCCGACCCAAGCAGGGCCTCGCCCCGACCGCGCTGGCCTCCGCCGTGCGCGCGGCCCTCGAGCCGCTGCCGGTGGCCGCGGTGCTCGTGGCGGATGAGATCCCCACCGACATCCGGCACAACTCCAAGATCGACCGCGCCCGGGTGGCCGACTGGGCGGAGGCCGTGCTCGCCGGCGGGAAGGCGGGTGCGCTGTGAGCGGCTTCGGCTACGACGTCGGCCTCGACGCCGCCGGCATGCCCGACCTCGTCGAGCGCCTCGAGTCCCGCCGCGTCCTGGTGACCGGCGCCTCGGGGCTGCTGGGCGCGGGCGTCGCCCGGGTGCTCGCCGATGCCGGCAACGACGTGACCACCCTGCAGCGGCGTCCCTCGGGCGTGCCCGGTGCGCGGGACGTGCGCGGGTCGGTGACCGACCCGGCCGCCGTCGAGGAGGCCCTGACCGGCGCGGACACCGTGGTGCACGTGGCCGCGAAGGTGTCCGTGTCCGGCCCCAAGCACGAGTACGAGGCCGTGAACGTCGAGGGCACGCGCATCCTCCTGCACGCCGCGCAGCGGCACGGCGTGCGACGCTTCGTCCACGTCTCCTCCCCCTCCGTGGCGCACGCCGGCGACTCCATCGTCGGCGAGGGCGCCGGAGCCGCCAGCCCCGAGCACGCGCGCGGACCCTACGCCCGCACGAAGGCGGCCGGCGAGCGTCTGGCCCTGGCCGCCGACCGCGACGACTTCCGCGTCCTCGTGCTGCGCCCCCACCTGATGTGGGGGCCCGGGGACCTGCAGCTCACCGACCGGATCGTGCAGCGCGCGCGGGCCGGGCGGATGCCCGTGCTCGGCACGGGCGCTCCCCTGGTCGACACGCTGTACACGGCCAACGCCGTCGAAGCCGTGGTGGCGGCCGTGTCCGCGGCGGACGTGCACCACGGCGAGGCCCTCGTGGTGACCAACGGCGAGCCGCGACCGGTCGGCGAGCTGATCCGCCAGATCGCGCTGGCGGGCGGCGCCACGGAGCCCGAGCGCCGCGTCCCGGCGGGCCTGGCCCGGCGCGCCGGCGCCCTGATCGAGCGGGCGTGGGAGCGTGACCTGTTCGGGCTGCGGTCCCGGGGCGTGGGCTCCGACGACGGCGAGCCGCCGCTGACCGAGTTCCTCGCCGAGCAGCTCTCGACCGCCCACTGGTTCGACCAGCGTCGCACCCGTGAGGTCCTCGCGTGGACGCCGACCGTGAGCATCGACGAGGGCCTGCACCGCGTCGCGGCGTACTACCGCGACCGCTGACGTCCGCCGCGGTCGGCACGGGCGCCCGCCCAGGGCTTTCGTTCGGGAAACGGCGGCGACTGCGCCGCCGTCGCCTCGGTGCCCGCCGTTTCCCGAACGACGACGCTCCTGGGGCCGCCGTTTCCCGAACGAAAGTGGGGGGTCAGGCGTCGATGCGCGCGCGGTCCAGCTCGTCGGCGTGGGAGACGATGAAGTCCTTGCGCGGGGCCACCGCGGAACCCATGAGCAGGTCGAAGACGCGCTCGGCGGCCTCCACCTCGGCGATGTTCACGCGGCGGAGCATGCGGTGGCGCGGGTCCATGGTGGTCTCGGCCAGCTGGTCCGCGTCCATCTCGCCCAGACCCTTGTAGCGCTGGATCGGCTCGCGATACGAGCGGCCCTCCCGCTCCAGGCGGGCGAGCGTCGCGTGCAGCTCCTGCTCGGAGTACGTGTAGATGACCTCGCGTTCCTTCACGCCGCGGGTCACCGCCTCGATCCGGTGCAGCGGCGGGACGGCCGCGTACACGCGCCCGGCCTCGACCATGGGCCGCATGTAGCGGAAGAAGAGCGTCAGCAGGAGGGTGCGGATGTGGGCACCGTCCACGTCCGCGTCCGTCATCAGCACGACCTTGCCGTAGCGGGCCGCGTCCAGGTCGAAGCTGCGCCCCGCGCCGCCCCCGACGACCTGGATCAGCGCCGCGCACTCGGCATTGGCCAGGATGTCCGAGACGGAGGCCTTCTGCACGTTCAGGATCTTGCCCCGGATCGGCAGCAGGGCCTGGAAGTCGGAGGACCGGGCCAGCTTGGCGGTGCCGAGCGCCGAGTCGCCCTCGACGATGAACAGCTCCGAGGAGGCGACGTCGTTGCTGCGGCAGTCCGCCAGCTTGGCCGGCATCGTCGAGGTCTCCAGGGCGTTCTTGCGCCGCTGGTTCTCCTTGTGGGTGCGCGCGGAGATGCGCGACTTCATCTCCGCGACGACCTTCTCCAGCAGCGTGTGCACCTGCTGCTTCTGGGCGCGGGCCGTGGAGGTGAGGCGGGCGGTCAGCTGCTTCTCCACCACCTGGGAGACGATCCGCCGCACCGCGGAGGTGCCGAGGATCTCCTTGGTCTGTCCCTCGAACTGCGGCTCGGCGAGCCGCACCGTCAGGACAGCGGTCATGCCGGCCAGCACGTCGTCCTTCTCCACCTTGTCCGACCCGGCCTTGAGCCGGCGCGCGTTGGCCTCGACCTGGGCGCGGAACACCTTCAGCAGTGCCGCCTCGAACCCGGACTGGTGGGTGCCCCCCTTGGGCGTGGCGATGATGTTCACGAAGGACCGGAAGACGGTGCCGTAGCCGACGTCCCAGCGCAGGGCGACGTCCACCTCGCACGTGCGCTGCACATCCTGCATGGAGGTGCGCCCGTCCTCGCCGAGCACCGGGACCCGCTCCTTGAAGGTGCCGGAGCCCTGGATCCGCCACACGTCCGTCACCGGGGTGGCGGGCGTGAGGTGCTCCACGAACTCGGAGATGCCGCCGTCGTACTGGAAGACCTCCTCGACCGGGCCGTCGGCGCCGGGCGTGCCGGGTCGGCGGCGCAGGTCCTTGACCGTGATCCGCAGGCCCGGGATCAGGTAGGCGGTCTGGCGCGCCCGCGCCTGGAGCTCCTCGGCGGAGAACGTCGCGTCCTTCACGAAGATCTGCTCGTCCGCCCAGTAGCGCACGCGCGTGCCGGTCTGCCCACGTTTGGCCTTCCCGACGACGTCCAGCGGCGAGGCGTCCGTGGACGGCTCGAACGGGGCGTCCGGCGACGGGCGCGACCCGTCCTGGAAGCGGCCCGGCTCCCCGCGCCGGAACGACATCTGATGGACCTTGCCCCCGCGCAGCACCTGCACGTCCAGGCGCGAGGACAGGGCGTTGACCACCGACGCGCCCACGCCGTGCAGGCCACCCGAGGCGGCGTAGGAACCGCCGCCGAACTTGCCGCCGGCGTGGAGCTTGGTGAACACCACCTCGACGCCGGACAGGCCGGTGCGCGGCTCCACGTCCACGGGGATGCCGCGCCCGTTGTCCTCGACCTCGACGGAGCCGTCCGGATGCAGGGTGATCTCGATCGACTGCCCGAAGCCGGCCAGGGCCTCGTCCACCGAGTTGTCGATGATCTCCCAGAGGCAGTGCATGAGGCCGCGGGAATCGGTGGAGCCGATGTACATGCCCGGCCGCTTGCGGACGGCCTCGAGCCCCTCCAGCACGGAGAGGTGGCGGGCGTTGTACTCGGTGTTCGCGGGCACGGGGGCGGGCCTTTCGGTGGACGACAGCGGCCGGTCCAGCCTACTCCGCGGGCCGGACACGCCGGGCTCCGCGCCGGACGTCGCGGGCCGCCCGGCTGGGCTCCTCGCGTACGCGGGTGGCGAAACGCGGGTGGAGGGCGGGCGCGCGGGGAAGTTCCCTGCCATCCTTGCTGTTCCATGGGACAAGAGGAGGACCGGCCCGCCCCCACGGCGACGCCGCCCTCCGGACCCGAGAGATCTGAGGAGGACTCCATGTCCATCACCGCCGTGGCCGAGCCGGCCGCCCTCACCCGTTCCGACCGCTGCGACCGCTGCGGTGCCCAGGCCTACGTCCGCGCGGTGCTGCCCTCCGGCGGCGCCCTCCAGTTCTGCGGCCACCACGCCCGCGCCGTGGAGGACGCGCTGCGTCCCCAGGCCGCTCACTGGCAGGACGAGACCGACCGCCTGACCGCCGGCGCCTGACCGCGGCGCACGCCTCGCGCGCCGGCGAGGCGCCCCGCACAGCCGAAGGGCCGGACCCCCGCGGGGGTCCGGCCCTTCGTCATGCCGCCTCGGCTCAGTCCAGGTAGTCCCGGAGCACCTGCGAGCGGGACGGGTGGCGCAGCTTGGACATGGTCTTGGACTCGATCTGGCGGATGCGCTCGCGCGTCACGCCGTAGACCTTGCCGATCTCGTCCAGGGTCTTGGGCTGGCCGTCGGTGAGACCGAAGCGCATCGCGACCACGCCGGCCTCGCGCTCCGAGAGCGTGTCCAGGACGGAGTGCAGCTGCTCCTGCAGGAGCGTGAAGGACACGGCGTCCGCGGGGACCACGGCCTCGGAGTCCTCGATGAGGTCGCCGAACTCGGAGTCGCCGTCCTCGCCGAGCGGGGTGTGCAGCGAGATCGGCTCGCGGCCGTACTTCTGCACCTCCACGACCTTCTCCGGGGTCATGTCCAGCTCCTTGGCCAGCTCCTCCGGGGTGGGCTCGCGGCCGAGGTCCTGGAGCATCTGCCGCTGCACGCGGGCCAGCTTGTTGATGACCTCCACCATGTGCACCGGGATGCGGATGGTGCGGGCCTGGTCCGCCATGGCGCGGGTGATGGCCTGACGGATCCACCACGTGGCATACGTGGAGAACTTGAAGCCCTTGGTGTAGTCGAACTTCTCGACGGCGCGGATCAGGCCGAGGTTGCCCTCCTGGATGAGGTCCAGGAACAGCATGCCGCGGCCGGTGTAGCGCTTGGCCAGGGAGACCACCAGACGCAGGTTGGCCTCGAGCAGGTGGTTCTTGGCCTTGCGCCCGTCCGCGATGATCAGCTGGATGTCCCGGCGCTCGCGGTAGTCGTCGGAGGCCTCGTGCTGCACGACGTGCTCGGCGTAGAGGCCGGCCTCGATGCGCATGGCCAGGTCCACCTCCTGCTCGGCGTTGAGCAGGGCGACCTTGCCGATCTGCTTCAGGTAGTCCTTCACCGGGTCCGCCGTGGCGCCCGCCACGACCACCTGCTGCACCGGGGCGTCGTCCTCGGAGTCGTCCATGACGAACGCGCCCTTGGACTGGGCCACCTTCTGGCCCGTGGCGGCCTTCGTGCCGGTCACGGCCTCCGCGTCCATCGCCGGGCGCTCCGGAGCGTCCGAGCCGTCCGCGTCCTCGTCGTCCGAGTCCTCGGTGGCGGTCTCGTCCTCCACCACGTCCTCCTCGACGGCGTCCGCGGCCTCGGTGCGCTCGCGCGCCTCGACGAACTCCTCGTCGTCCTCGGCCTGCTCGGCGGAGGCGGCGGACGCGGTGGCCTTCTTGCCCCGGGTCGTGGCGGACTTCTTCGTGGCGGTGGTCTTGGCCGCGGCGGGCTTCCGGGTCGCCTTCTTCTTGGCCGTCGGCGTGGCAGCGGTCTTGGTCGCCGCCGACTTCGTCGCGGTCGTCCGCGTCGTGGCGCTCTTCGTGGCTGCCGACTTCTTGGCTGCCGACTTCTTGGCTGCCGACTTCTTGGCTGCCGTGGAGCGGGTGCGCGTGGTCGTGGCCTCGGAGGCAGTGGTCTCCTTGCCGTCCTGCACACCGCTGGTCGTCGAAGTGGTCACTCGAGGCCTTTCCGTCTCGTCCGCGGCCACCCGCGGATCCTTGCAGTCCATAGACACGTGACCCTGTCAAGTCGCGGCCTCGGACGACCGACGTCGTCCGGGCCCGCCGACTGCAGGGTCCGTGAGTGCCAACGACGGCTGAGACCGATCTATTCCGAACCCGGGAAACGGGCTGCGGTCGGCCGTGCCGTCGTGAAGCCGCATCATTCTCTCATGGGCGGCCACCGTCGGGCCGCCACGCGGTGGCCGGGTCGGTCGCCCAGCCTGCGACGCACCCCGCGGCCACGATGCGTCGCAGGACGGAGACGAACGGGTCGCCGGGACTCAGCGCCGCCGCCGCGGTCAGGTGGGCGTCCGCGTCGGAGCCGTGGCCGCGGGCCCAGCCGACCCACCCGGCCAGTGCCAGGGCCTGAGCCGCCACGGCCGGCGTCGCGACGGGCACGAGCGCGCGCAGCCCCGCCCGCAGGGCGTCCAGCCGGTCCCAGGCCGGCGCCCGGCGCGAGGCCGCGGTGAGGATCCGTTCCTCGTCCCCCGGATCCCCCGTGGCCGCGCCGGACGGCGCGGCGGCATGGAGCAGCAGGCCGTCGCGCCAGGCCGGACGCGTCAGCGGCGAGCCCAGCACGGCGGGGGCGGGCGCACCGCGGCCACGCGCCGTGCCGGTCAGCACCGGCTCCCACTGCGCCAGCCACGCGCGGCGTGCCGGGGGCGCGTCCTGCTCGGGCGGCCGCCACCGCGCGTCGTCGGGCCGGGCCGCGGCGGGACCACGACGCGGGACCGGGTCGGACACCGCCGCGCGGTCCCAGACCGAACCGCGGGTCATCAGGTGCAGGGACAGCGGCGCGGCTCGGGGGTCGAGGGTGCCCTCCTCGGCGATGCTGCTCCCCCACCAGGGGCGCGCCCGTCCGTGCGCGCACGTCCAGGCCGCGGCCAGGGGGCGACCCGCGGACGCCAGGGCGTCGTCGAGCGCCGCGGCCCAGCCGGGACGGGTCAGCGTGGCTCGGGCGCCGTCCGGCAACGCGAGGCAGAGCGTCGCGTCCGCTGCCGCGTCCCGCCGGCACACCTCGGCCACGGCGCAGGCCCAAGCGTCGACGTCGACCTCCTCGGGAGGCAGATCGACCCGCACCACAGCGCGCAGGCGCCCGTCGTGCAGGGTGAGGAGGACGAGGCTGTCCTCGGGCAACCGCCCGAGGGCGTGGCCGACGTAGGCGAGCAGGTCCTCCGGGCCGCGGGCCGGCAGGACGGGGGCGTCGAGCGAGGTGGGGGCTTCCATGCCGCCACCCTCGCCGACCGGGCCCCCGCGGTGGAATCAGTCCCCGTCGTCGGTGGACGGACGGCCGGGTCCGTCCTCCTGTGCAGGAGCGGACCCGCCGCCGGCGTCCCGCGCGGCGAGGTACGCCTCGACGGCGGAGGCGAGTTCGTCGCCGTCGGGCAGGCCCTGCTCGGTCTCGAGCAACGACCGCTCCTGGTCCTCGGCGTTCTGGTCGTAGTTGCGCTCCAGGCCGGCGATCATCTGCTGGATCTCCCCGGACCCGGAGACCTGGCGCTCCAGCTCGGCCTCGATGTCCCGCGAGGCGTCTCGCAGGTCGTCCGAGGGCAGCATGAGCCCCATGGCGGCCCCCGCGTACTCGAGCGCGGCCACGGCCGCCTGGGGGAAGGACGCCTCGGCCACGTAGTGCGGCACATGGACGGTGTAGCCCGCCGTCGGCAGGTCCGCCTCCTCGGCGCGCAGCTCCAGCATCTGCAGCAGCCCCGCGACGATGTCCGCCTGCGGGCTCCAGGTGGACAGCCCCTCGACGGCCTCGGCGCGGGACCCGTGGGTCGTGACCCCGAGCCGCCGCGTGTGCGGCACGGGCAGCGGGGCCGCGTCGAGGAACGTGAGCGAGTCCACCTCCCACTCCTGCGCGAGGCCGAGCACGGCCTCCGTCACCGCCTGCCACCGGAAGTCCGGCTCGGGGCCGGACAGCAGCAGGAAGGGGTGGCCGAGCAGGTCCTCGACCAGCTGCACCTCGAGCGCGGGCAGGCGCAGATCGCGGTAGCGGTCCCGGTCGAACCGGAGCCGGGGACGCCGGGCGCGGTAGTCGAACATCGAGTCGACGTCGAAGGAGACGACGGTCCGATGGGTCAGGTGCTCATGCAGGGCGGCCCGCACCTGCCGAGCGACCCGGCCCGCGTCCATGTGCCCGGTCAGGGCCACGAGCATGCCCAGGCCGGGGGGCACGGGCGCCCCCTCATGACGGGTGTACAGCGGCGCGGCGTCCTGCACGTCTCGTTCCCCTTCCGGTGGTCTGTCTGCGGGAGAGCCGTCCCCGCCGCCCGGATGGCGACGGACGCGGATCCCTCCCTATCCTCTGGCGTCAGTCAACCACGGCACGGCACACTCCTATTCCGCGCCCGCGCGCCCTGGACGGGCGCGCGAGCCCTCTGGCTAGGATGACGCGGGACGGCCCGGCCCACCCCGCCGGGCGCATCCCCCCACCCCCGGAAGAGAGGCCCGTCCGTGATCACCCTGGACCGCCCGACCCTGACCGCCTGTGCCCTGGAGGACCTGACCGCCTCCGCCCTCGTGGTGGGGGTGGGCACCGGCCCGGACGGCCCCGTGCTCCTGACGGACGCGCTGCCGGCCGAGGCGGCCACCGCCCTCGAGGCCTCGTTCGAGCTGCTGGGCGTGCGGGGCGCCGAGGACGAGATCCACCGCCTCCCGGGCCTGGGCGGCGTGCCGGTGCCGCTGCTGGTCCTGGCCGGCGTCGGCGGTCTGGACGACGACGGCGAGGCCGCGGACGAGTCCCTGCGCCGCGCCGCCGGGGCTGCCATGCGCTCCCTGGCCGGCACCGACGCCGTGGCCCTGGCCCTGCCGGCCGACACCCCGGCCCGACTGGCCGCCGTCGCCGAGGGCGCCGTCCTGGGCGCGTACGCCTTCACCGCCCAGAAGTCCGAGCGCGCCCGCGCCGAGACGGACACGTCCCGTCCCGTCCGCGAGGTCGAGGTCGTCACCCCGCTCGCCGCCGCGGACGCCGACCCCGTGCTGCGCCGGGCCGCCGTCGTGGGCGACGCGGTCTGCGCCGTGCGCGACCTGGTGAACACGGCCCCCTCGCACCTCTACCCGGCCACGTTCGCGGACGCCGTCGCGGAGGACCTCGCGGACTCGTCCGTGAGCGTGGACGTGTGGGACGAGGACCGCCTACGCGCCGAGGGCTTCGGCGGCATCCTCGCGATCGGCCAGGGCTCCTCCCGCCCGCCGCGGCTCGTGCGCATCGAGCACGCGCCGGCCGACGCCGCCGCGCACATCGCGCTGGTGGGCAAGGGCATCACCTTCGACACGGGCGGCATCTCGCTGAAGCCCGCCGCCTCGATGATGACGATGAAGTCGGACATGGCCGGCGCCGCCACCGTCTTCGCCGTCGTGCGCGCCGCCGCGGCCCTGGACGTCCCTGTGAAGGTGACCGGCTGGCTGGCGCTGGCCGAGAACATGCCCTCGGGCACCGCCATCCGCCCGTCCGACGTCATCACGATGTACGGCGGCAAGACCGTGGAGGTCATGAACACGGACGCCGAGGGCCGCGTCGTCATGGCCGACGCCCTCGTGGCGGCCACCGACGAGCGACCCGACGCGGTGCTCGACGTGGCCACCCTCACCGGTGCCCAGCTGGTCGCCCTCGGCGTGCGCCACACGGGCGTCATGGGTGACGACGCGCTGCGCGACGAGGTCGTCGCCGCGGCCGACGCGGCCGGGGAGCTCGCGTGGGGCATGCCCCTGCCGGAGCAGCTGCGCGCCTCGCTCACTTCGCGCGTCGCGGACATCTCCAACATGGGCGACCGCTTCGGCGGCATGATGACCGCCGCCACCTTCCTGCGCGAATTCGTCGACGCCGGACGGTCGGAGGGCGACGCCGCCGCACGGACCCCCTGGGCCCACCTCGACATCGCCGGCCCCTCCTTCAACGAGTCGGCCGCGTACGGCTACACCCCGCAGGACGCCACCGGCGTGATGGTGCGGACCCTGTTGGGTCTCATCGAGGGGCGTGCCCGGTAAGGTTGGTCCCGATGTCCACCGCGTCCCCGGCCGCGCGGCCCGCCGCCGACGGCCGGGGGTGGCGGTGACGCACCACCACCACGATCCACCGACCCCAGCACCAAGGAGCAACATCGTGGCCGACAAGGCAACCGCTCAGGAATTCGACGTCCTCGTCCTCGGCGGTGGCTCCGCCGGGTACGCCGCAGCCCTGCGTTCCGTGCAGTACGGCAAGTCCGTCGCCCTCGTGGAGAAGTCCAAGGTCGGCGGCACCTGCCTGCACTGGGGCTGCATCCCCACGAAGGCCTACCTGCACGCCGCCGAGGTGGCCGATGAGACCCGCAACGCCGCCAAGTTCGGCGTCAACGCGACCCTCGAGTCCGTGGACATGGCGAAGGTGCGCGACTACAAGGACGGCATCGTCGCCGGCAAGCACAAGGGCCTGGCCGGCCTGCTGAAGATGCGCAAGGTCCAGGTCATCGAGGGCGAGGGCAAGCTCGTCTCGAAGAACGAGGTCGAGGTCGACGGCACCCGTTACACGGCGGAGAACATCGTGCTGGCCTCCGGCTCCGTGGCCAAGACCATGGGCCTGCCCATCTCCAAGAAGATCATGACCTCCACGGAGGCCCTCGAGCTGGACTACACCCCGAAGTCGGCCATCGTGCTCGGCGGCGGTGTCATCGGCTCCGAGTTCGCGTCCCTGTGGAACTCCTTCGGCGTCGACGTCACCATCATCGAGGGCCTGAAGACCCTGGTCCCCAACGAGGACCCGGCGATCATCAAGGTCCTCGAGCGCGAGTTCAAGAAGAAGGGCATCAAGACCAACCTGGGCACGTTCTTCGACAAGGTCGAGGAGACCGACTCGGGCGTCAAGGTGACCCTCGCGGACGGCAAGGAGTTCGAGGCCGAGGTCTGCCTCGTCGCCGTCGGCCGCGGCCCGAACACCGAGGGCCTCGGCTACGAGGAGCAGGGCGTCAAGATGGACCGCGGCTTCGTCCTCACCGACGAGCGTCTGCACACCGGCGTCGGCAACATCTACGCCGTGGGCGACATCGTTCCCGGTCTGCAGCTGGCGCACCGCGGCTTCCAGCAGGGCATCTTCGTGGCCGAGGAGATCGCCGGCAACAAGCCGATGGTCGTCGAGGACATCAACATCCCGAAGGTCACCTTCACCGAGCCGGAGATCATGTCCGTGGGCTACACCCAGCCCAAGGCGGAGGAGAAGTTCGGCAAGGACAACGTCGAGGTCGCCGAGTACAACCTGGCCGGCAACGGCAAGTCCTCGATCCTCGGCACCGGCGGCATCATCAAGATGATCCGCCAGAAGAACGGCCCGATCGTGGGCGTGCACGGCATCGGCAAGCGCATCGGCGAGCAGATCGGCGAGGCGCAGCTCATCGTGAACTGGGAGGCCTACCCCGAGGACGTCGCCCAGTTCGTGCACGCGCACCCCACGCAGAACGAGGCCCTGGGCGAGGCCGCCATGGCCCTGTTCGGCCACCCGCTGCACAGCTGACCCACCGCACTGACCATCCCGGGTCCGTGCGTCGGGCCCACCTCGCAACCCCGGGTGGGCGCCCCCGGCGCCCACCCCTCATGAGGAGCATCGGAACCATGTCTGAAACCGTGAACCTGCCCGCCCTGGGCGAATCCGTCACCGAGGGCACCGTGACCCGCTGGCTCAAGGCCGTCGGCGACGAGGTCGCCGTCGACGAGCCCCTGGTGGAGGTCTCCACCGACAAGGTCGACACCGAGATCCCGTCCCCCGTGGCCGGCGTGCTCGAGGAGATCCTGGTCGAGGAGGACGACACGGTCGAGGTCGGCGCCCCGCTGGCCACGATCGGCGACGGCTCCGGCGGCGGCTCCGCCGACGCGTCGGAGGACGACGCCGCGGCCGAGGAGCCCGCCGTCGAGGAGGCGCAGCAGGACGACGCCCAGCAGGAGCCCGCAGGCGAGCCGGCTCCGGAGGAGCGCGCCTCCACCGACCAGGGCTCGGACGGGGCCCCGTCGGCCGGCGGCGAGGCCTCCGAGGTCACCCTGCCCGCGCTGGGCGAGTCCGTGACCGAGGGCACCGTGACCCGCTGGCTGAAGTCCGTCGGCGACGAGGTCGAGGTCGACGAGCCGCTGCTCGAGGTCTCCACCGACAAGGTCGACACCGAGATCCCCTCCCCCGTGGCGGGCACCCTCCTGGAGATCCGTGCGGAGGAGGACGACACCGTCGAGGTGGGCGCCGTCCTCGCACTCGTCGGCTCCGGCTCCGCCGGCGGCGGCTCCGCCCCGTCGGAGGGCTCCTCCGGTCAGGACGAGGCGTCCGCCGAGGAGATCGAGGACAAGGCGACCGAGGCCGAGGCCCCCGAGGAGACCGAGGAGGCCGCCGAGGCCGCCGGCGCCGAGAAGTCGGAGAAGACGCCGGAGGCGTCTCCGTCCGAGGAGGCCTCCCGGCGCGAGTCCGCCGAGCGCGACTCCGCGCAGGCCGAGTCCGCCGAGGCGCCCTCCGCCACCGAGCCCGGCCAGGGCTACGTGACCCCGCTGGTGCGCCGCCTGGCCCACCAGAACAACGTGGACCTGTCCACGGTTCGCGGCACGGGCGTCGGCGGCCGCATCCGCAAGCAGGACGTGCTCGCCGCCGCGCTGGCCTCGCAGGCCGCCGCGGGCGGGTCCGAGGCTCCGGCCGAGCAGGCCTCCGAGGCTGCCGCCCCGTCGTCCGCCCCGGCCGCTGCGTCCGCCCCGGCCGCGAGCTCCTCCGTGGACCCCTCGGTCCGCGGCGAGGTGGAGAAGGCGCCGCGCATCCGCCAGGTCATCGCCCAGCGCATGCGCGAGTCCCTCGACCTGTCCGCCCAGCTGACCCAGGTGCACGAGGTGGACGTCACCCGCATCGTGCAGCTGCGCAAGAAGGCCAAGGCCTCCTTCCAGCAGCAGGCCGGCGTGAACCTGACGTACCTGCCGTTCATCACCAAGGCGGTCGCCGAGGCCCTCAAGCAGCACCCCAAGCTGAACGCGTCGTTCTCCGAGGACAACAAGGAGATCACATACCACGCGTCCGAGGACATCGCGATCGCCGTGGACACGGAGAAGGGGCTGCTGGTGCCCGTCATCAAGGACGCCGGCTCCCTGAACCTGACGGGCCTCGCCCAGAAGATCGCCGACGTGGCCGAGCGCACCCGCACGAACAAGATCTCGCCGGACGAGCTCTCGGGCGGCACGTTCTCGATCACGAACATCGGCTCCGTGGGCGCGCTGTTCGACACGCCGATCATCAACCAGCCGCAGGTCGCGATCCTGGGCACCGGTGCGATCGTCAAGCGCCCCATGGTGGTGACCGACGCGGACGGCAACGACTCGATCGCCATCCGCCACATGATGTACCTGTCCCTGACCTACGACCACCGCCTGGTGGACGGGGCCGACGCGGGCCGCTTCCTGACGACGCTGCGTCAGCGTCTCGAGGGCGGTCAGTTCGCCGACGAGCTTGGTCTCTGACGGAAAGGGAGAAGGACTGTGGATATCCTGCACAGCATCCTGGTGGCCGTGCACATCGTGTCCGCCGCAGCGATCGTGGGCGGTTGGTTCGCGCACTTCCGCAACCCGACCGTCACCACCTCGCAGTGGTGGGGCTCCGTGGGCATGATCGTCTCCGGCGTGGTGCTTTTCGGCCTCGCCATGAGCGGGGAGCCGAACCACATGAAGCTGGGCGTCAAGTTCCTGATCGGCGTCATCGTCTTCGTGGCCGCCCTGATCGGCCGCCGCAAGTCCAACCGCGGGGAGGTCGTGCCCACGGGCCTGGCCCACGCGGTGGGCGGTCTGGGCCTGGTGAACATCCTGGTCGCCGTCCTCTGGCAGTGATCAGCCCAGGCGGCTGACGCCGCACCACGCCGCGGGCCCCGGGGAGCTTCTCCCCGGGGCCCGCGGCGTCCCCCCGTCTGGACCGCCGGCCTCCGGCGCTGGATCCGGGCCCGGGGTCAGCGCGGATCGACGGTCTCGACCCGCCACGTCCGACCCGCCGCGCCGCCGTCCCGCCCCTCGGGGCCCTCTCCGTGGCCGCTGCGCAGGACCAGCACGACCTCCTCGGCCGTCGCCTCCCGATGCGCCGCCACGCGTCCCGCGCGGTCCAGCACGGTGTGGGCCGACGTCCGGAGCACGGCGTCGACACGCAGCGCGTCGTCCCCGGCCCGCCGGGCGGGACCGGCCTGCTCCACCGTCACCTCGAGGCCGGAGAAGGCGAACCCCTCGTCCGTCAGCCGGCGCAGCAGATCCCGGTCGTTCTCCCACGCCGGTCCCCCAGGCACGGCGTAGGCGTCCAGTCGCGCGGGCTCCGGGTCGGTGAGCGCGGCCGTCCGTGCGTGGCCGACCGCGGCCAGCGTTTCGCCCACGTCGACGGCGTCCTCCCCGGCGGCGTCCTCCCCGGGGGCACCCGTGTCCGGCACCCTCGCCGGCGCCCCGCTCTCCCGCGTCCCGTCCGCCGGGCCCGCCGCGTCCACCGCGGTGCCGGCCGGCACCGCGCCCGCCGGCTCCGGCGCCCCCTCCGCTGCCGAGCCCGGAGCCGCCGGCCACCACAGCCCCACGGTGCCACCGCCCACGGCCAGCGCGGTGGCCAGCCCTGCGGCCAGGAGGACGCCCCGGCGTGGCGCCGCCCCCCGTCGGCGCGCGAGCGCGCGCCGTCCCGGACCCGCGCGTCGTCGGCGTCGCCGCGTGGGCCCGGAGCCCGGCAGCACCGTGGGCAGCAGGTGCGCCACCTCGGCGGGGGCGGCCTCTCCGAGCGGGACCGGCTCGGGCCGGGCCGTCGCATACACGGCGGCGGCGGCCTCCTCCGCGCTCGGCCGCGCCGCCGGGTCCGGGGAGAGCGCCGCATCGAGCAGCAGCGCGAGCTCGGGGGATGCTTCGGGAACCAGGACGGGCAGCGGCGCCCGATGCCCGGCGGCCCCCGGCGCGCGACCGGTGAGCGCGTACCAGCCCAGGGCGGCCCACGCATGGACGTCACTCGGCGCCCCCACCGCCGGAGACGCCCCCGGTTCCGCCCCGGCCCCCTGCACCGCGGCGAGCGCCTCGGGGGCCGCGAAGCCCGGCGTCGCCCCGGCCCCCGACGCCCCGCCGACCACCCGGGCGACGCCGAGGTCGGCGAGGGCCGGGCTGCCGTCGACGCCGAACAGGACGTTCGCCGGGGACACGTCGCCGTGCACCACCCCCTCGCGGTGCAGGCACGCGAGAGCCTGGGCGATCGGGACGAGCACGGTGACGGCCTGCCCCGGGCTCAGGGGTCCGACCCGCTGCACCATGTCCTGCAGCGTGCCGGCCGCGCGGTGCTCGGTGAGGACCCCGAGGCCCCGGTCCGTCTCCACCACGCCGAGCACGCGCAGCAGATGGGGATGCGCGACCCGTCCGGCCTGCGCCTCCGCCGCCAGCGCATCCGGCGCCGCACCGGCACGGGGCACCTTCAGGGCGGCCCGGACGCCCCGACCGTCCTCGACGAGCCAGACCTCCGCCTGGGCGCCCGCGCCGAGCAGCCGGACGGGTTCCCAGCCCGGGGCGCGCGGCGCAGCCGTGCCCGGCTCCGACGACCTCTCCGGTTCGGTCTCCGGCCCGCCGCCGACGCGTCCGGCCGCGCCGCCGTCCGCCTCGTCCCAGTCCCGCATCGGTCTCCCCTCTCCGCCGCGCCGTCCGTTCCAGCCCAGGGTGCCGCATGTCCCCGAGCGTCACGGCGGTTGTCCACAGGTCCGGGCCCGAGGACTACAGTGGACGTCATGCCCGAGACACCCCTGCCGCCCCTGCGCGTGCTCGGCCTGGCGCCCGACCTGGTGGACTACCACGCCGCCTGGGACGCCCAGCGCGCCCTGCACGCGGACGTCGTCGCCGGCCGCTCCGACGGCGAATTCCTCCTCCTGGAGCACGAAGCCGTCTACACGGCCGGTCGCCGCACCGAGGACGCCGAGCGCCCCACGGACGGCGCCCCCGTCGTGGACGTGGACCGCGGCGGCAAGATCACATGGCACGGGCCGGGCCAGCTGGTCGGCTACCCCGTGGTCCGGCTGCGCGACCGTGCCCACGTCAAGGACTACGTCTGGTTCCTCGAGGAGCTGCTGATCCGCACCGCCGCCGAGTTCGGCGTCACGGCCGTCCGCGTGGACGGGCGGGCAGGCATCTGGGTCCTCGCGGACCGGGACGACGACGGCACGGCCCGCCCGGACCGCAAGGTCGGCGCCATCGGCCTGTCCATCCACGACGGCGTCTCGATGCACGGCTTCGCACTGAACTGCTCCAACTCCCTGGCCCCCTACGAGGGCATCATCGCGTGCGGCATCACGGACGCCGCCACCACCACCCTGTCGGTCGAGACGGGCCGGACCATCACCCCGGCCGACGTCGTGCCGGTGCTCACCCGTCATCTGGACGAGCTCGGGCCTGCGTACATCGCCGTCACCCCCACGGAAGGTATCCCCGCATGAGCCTCGCCCCCGAAGGACGCCGCCTGCTGCGCGTGGAGGCGCGCAACGCCGAGGTGCCCGTCGAGCGCAAGCCCGAGTGGATCAAGGCCAAGGTCCACATGGGCCCCGAGTACATCGGCCTGAAGAACAAGGTCAAGTCCGCCGGCCTGCACACCGTGTGCGAGGAGGCCGGCTGCCCCAACATCTTCGAGTGCTGGGAGGACCGCGAGGCCACGTTCCTCATCGGCGGCGACATCTGCACCCGCCGGTGTGACTTCTGCGACATCACCTCCGGCAAGCCGCGCCCCCTGGACATGGAGGAGCCGCAGAAGGTCGCCGAGAACATCCGCGAGATGGACCTGCGGTACGCCACCGTCACGGGCGTGGCCCGTGACGACCAGAAGGACGGCGCGGCGTGGCTCTACGCGGAGACCATCCGCCGCATCCACGCGCTCAACCCGGGGACCGGCGTCGAGATCCTGCCGCCGGACTTCGGCGCGGTGCCGGAGCTCGTCCAGCAGGTGTTCGACGCGCGGCCCGAGGTGTTCGCGCACAACCTGGAGACGGTGCCGCGCATCTTCAAGCGCATCCGCCCGGCCTTCACGTACGAGAAGTCCCTCCGGGTGCTCACGATGGCCAAGGCCGACGGGCTCGTGACCAAGTCCAACCTCATCCTCGGCATGGGCGAGGAGGACCACGAGATCGACCAGGCCCTGGTGGACCTGCACGAGGCCGGCTGCGACATCATCACCATCACGCAGTACGTGCGGCCCTCGAAGCTGCACCACCCCATCGACCGCTGGGTGAAGCCGCAGGAGTTCGTCCAGTGGTCCCAGCGCGCCGAGGAGATCGGTTTCCAGGGCGTCATGGCGGGCCCGCTGGTGCGCTCGTCGTACCGCGCGGGCAAGCTCTATGCGCAGGCCATGCAGCGCCTCGGCCGGACCCTGCCGGAGAACCTGGCGCACCTGGCCGGGGAGAAGACCGCCCGCCAGGAGGCCTCCGCCGTCGTCGCCCAGATGTCCTGAGCCGCCCGACTAGACTGGACCCCGTCATGACGAAGAACAGCCAGCCCCCCGCGTCCTCCTCCGGCTCCACCTCCGCCACGCTCAAGGAGGTCAAGGCCATGCAGCGCGAGCGTCGCCTCCGCGAGAAGGAGCAGGCGAAGGCCCAGCGCCGGGACAAGCGCGCCACGAAGGGCCCGGGCGTGATCTCCCAGCTCAAGCAGGCCTACGCCATGACCAAGGCGCACGACCCCAAGGTCGGACTGTGGATGCTGCTGGCCTTCCTGGGCGCCCTGGTCGTCGGCCTCGTCATCGGCCTCCTGCTGGACAACTGGATCACGTGGCTGCTCATCGCGATCCCGTTCGGTGTGCTCGCCGCCGTCGTCATCCTGAACCGGAAGGCGCGCCGCGCCGGGTTCGCCCAGCTCGAGGGCCGCCCCGGCGCCGCCGGCGCCGCGCTCTCCACGCTGGGCCGCGGCTGGATCGTGTCCGAGCAGCCGGCCGCCGTGAACCCGAAGACCCAGGACCTCGTCTACCGCGCCGTGGGCCGGCCGGGCGTCGTGCTGGTGACGGAGGGCCCCTCCCCCCGCGTCGCCGCGCTGGTGGTCAAGGAGGAGAAGGCCATGCGCCGCTTCCTGCCCGGCGTGCCCGTCACCGTGGTGGAGTCCGGCAACGGTCAGGGCCAGGTCCCGCTGCACGAGCTGCCCGGCACGCTCAAGGGCATGAAGAAGGCCCTCACGGCGCAGGAGGTCCAGGCCGTGGACAAGCGTCTGACCGCGCTCAACACCAACCGGCTGCCCATCCCCAAGGGCGTCGACCCGAACAAGGTGCGCCCGAGCCGGCGCGCCATGCGCGGCCGCTGAGCGCCGACGCCCCCCTTTCGTCGTGTCCGGCCTCGCGTCGAGTCGGATCCGGCGTCGTCCGGCGCGGGCCGGTGCGCTCACATGCGGATCTCGACGGTGCCGGCGACCTTGTCGTGCATGCCGCGGCCGTCCGGGCCGACGACGACGGCCGGCAGCACGAGGCACAGCAGCGCCGTGCGCACCACCACGCGGTGCACGGGGGCGGTCCGGCCGCCGAGGCGCACCACCTGGGTGCGGCACACGGCCTTGCCCACGGTGGTGGCCAGCAGGGTGATGCCCAGGATGTGCATGGTGGCGAAGACCATCAGGGTGGCGATCGCGTCGGAGTCGAAGAGCAGCCAGGACACGCCCAGGGCCAGGAACCAGTCGATCACGAGGGCGACGGCGCGGCGGGCCGCAGTGGCCATCGAGGTCGGGCCGTGCTCGGGGAGGCCCAGCAGGTCCCCCGGCCAGCGGCCGCCGGCCAGGCCGCCGCCCGGACCGTCCACCCAGCCGGCGAGGTCGCGCCGGGTGATCAGCGGCTCGTCGCGGCGGGTCGGTTCGGGCTCTTGCGCGGGGTCGGGTGCTCTGCGTGCCACCGGCCCAGCCTACCGGCGCGGAACCGCGAGGCTCGCCGTGGGGCGTCACCGACGCCCACGGAGGCCGCCGGGCAAGTAGGGTGATGACACCCGCCACGCCAGCGCCGCCGTGCCGGACATGCCACCATCGTCACGACCACAGGAGCGCACCATGTTCACCTCCCCCGCGGACGTCCTCGCGTACATCAAGGATGAGGGGATCGAGTTCGTCGACGTCCGCTTCACCGACCTCCCCGGCATGCAGCACCACTTCAACGTGCCCGCCTCGAGCGTCGACGAGGACTTCTTCGTCACGGGCCAGCTCTTCGACGGCTCCTCGATCCGGGGCTTCGCCGGCATCGCCGAGTCCGACATGCAGCTCATCCCGGACGTCGCGACGGCCTTCGTGGACCCCTTCCGGGTCCGCAAGACCCTCACGATGAACTTCTCCATCGTGAACCCCCGCACCGGCGAGCCCTACCTGCGCGACCCGCGCGGCGTGGCCCAGCGCGCGGAGGCCTACCTGAGCTCCTCCGGCATCGCCGACACGGCGTTCTTCGCCCCCGAGGCCGAGTTCTTCATCTTCGAGGACGTCCGCTACGAGTCCTCCCCCCGCGGCTCGTTCTACGCCGTGGACTCGGACGAGGCCTGGTGGAACGCCTCCCGCGAGGACGAGGGCGGCAACCTGAGCCACAAGACCGGCCTCAAGGGCGGCTACTTCCCCGTCTCCCCCACGGACAAGCAGGCCGACCTGCGCGACGAGATCTGCTCGGTCCTGGCCGAGGTCGGCCTCGAGGTAGAGCGCTCCCACCACGAGGTGGGCGCCGCGGGCCAGGCGGAGATCAACTACCGCTTCAACACGCTGACCCACTCGGCGGACGACCTGCAGAAGTTCAAGTACGTCGTCAAGAACGTCGCCAACATGTTCGGCAAGTCCGCGACCTTCATGCCCAAGCCCGTCTTCGGCGACAACGGCTCCGGCATGCACTGCCACCAGTCCCTGTGGAACGGCGGCGAGCCGCTGTTCTTCGACGAGAAGGGCTACGCGAACCTCTCGGACACCGCCCGCTGGTACATCGGCGGCCTGCTGAAGCACGCCTCCGCGGTCCTGGCCTTCACCAACCCCACGGTGAACTCCTACCGCCGCCTGGTGCCGGGCTTCGAGGCCCCCGTGAACATGGTTTACTCGCAGGGCAACCGCTCGGCGGGCATCCGCATCCCGATCACCGGCTCCAACCCGAAGGCCAAGCGCATCGAGTTCCGCGCCCCGGACGCCTCGGGCAACCCGTACCTCGCGTTCGCCGCGCAGCTGATGGCCGGCCTGGACGGCATCCGCAACCGCATCGAGCCGGCCGAGCCGATCGACAAGGACCTCTACGAGCTGCCGGCCGAGGAGGCCGCCGACATCCAGAAGGCACCCGCCACCCTGGACGAGGCCCTGAACGCCCTCGAGGAGGACCACGAGTTCCTCCTGGCCGGCGACGTGTTCACCGAGGAGCTGATCGAGACCTGGATCGCGTACAAGCGCGAGATGGAGATCGCCCCGCTGGCCCTGCGCCCGAACCCCTACGAGTTCGAGCTGTACTACTCGGTCTGATCCGCCCGCCGCGGCCCCGACGACGGCCGTTCGTCTCCCACGCCGGAGGCGGGCGGCCGTCGTCGTGCCCGGCCGCGGAATAGTCCGGGGCCGGTGGGCGCTGGATCTGTGGAGACCTCCGCCCGGCCGGGCGGCCCGCAGACCAGGAGCACCATGACCGAGCACACCGCCCCCACCCCCCTGCCGCTGTCCCTGCTGGACCTCGCCCTCGTCCGCGACGGCGCCCCGATGGGCGAAGCCTTCGCCGAATCCGTGGAGCAGGCCCGCGTCGCCGAGGCCGCCGGCTTCCGGCGCGTCTGGTACGCGGAGCACCACAACATGCCCTCCATCGCCTCCTCCGCCACGGCCGTACTCATCGCGCACGTGGCCGCGCACACCGACTCGATCCGCCTCGGCTCCGGCGGCGTCATGCTGCCCAACCACTCGCCGCTGGTGATCGCCGAGCAGTTCGGCACCCTGGCCGAGCTGCACCCCGGCCGCATCGACCTGGGCCTGGGTCGCGCCCCCGGCACCGACCAGCGGACGCTGCAGGCGCTGCGCCGGGATCCGTCGGCGGCCGAGCGCTTCCCGCAGGACGTGCTCGAGCTGCAGGGCTACCTCACCGGCCAGAGCCTGATCCCCGGCATCGACGCCTACCCCGGCAAGGGCACCAACGTGCCGCTGTACATCCTCGGCTCCTCGGCGTTCGGCGCCCAGCTGGCCGCGCAGCTCGGCCTGGGCTACGCGTTCGCGAGCCACTTCGCACCGCAGATGCTCGAGCATGCGGCGCGCCTGTACCGGGAGCACTTCGAGCCCTCCGAGGCCCTCGCGGAGCCGCACTTCATCGCGGCGGCCAACGTGATCGCCGCGGACACCGAGGAGGTGGCCGAGCGGGAGTGGCAGGCCGCGCAGCGGGCGCGCATCCGGATGATGCTCGGCCGGGGCCGCACCCTCACCGACGACGAGGTCGAGATGCTGCTGCACTCCCCCGCCGGTCAGCAGGTGCTCGGGATGCTCGAGTGCACGGCCGTGGGCACCGGCCCGACGACGGCGGCGTGGCTGCACGACTTCGCGGCGCGGGTCCAGGCGGACGAGCTGATCATCACGACGGCGGCCCAGGACGCCGGCGTGCGGCGACGCACCCTGGAGCTGCTCGGGGAGCACGTCGTGCGCGCCTGAGCCGGCGCTCGTGACACCGGAGCACGGCCGGCCCGCCACCCCGTCGAGGTGGCGGGCCGGCGTCGTTCAGAGCCCGTAGAACCGGGTCTCGAACACCTGACGGGCCAGGCGGGTCACCCGCAGGTAGCGCTCCTCGAGCTCCCCGCCGGTCGTGCCCACCCCGCTGAGGCGGGCCACGGCCTCGAGGTCGCGCATGTTCGTGGGCAGCACGTCCGAGACCTTGCCCGTCCACAGCAGCAGGGCGGCGCGGATCCGGGTGGCCAGCAGCCACGCCTCCTCCAGCACGGCGACCTCGGCCTCGGGCAGCAGCCCGTGCCGGGCGATCGCCCGCAGGGCCGGCAGCGTGCCGGTGACCCGCAGGTCCTCGACCTCTCCCGCGTGGCGCAGCTGCAGGGACTGCACCAGCCACTCCACGTCCGAGAGCCCGCCGCGGCCGAGCTTGACGTGCCGGGAGGGGTCCGCGCCGCGGGGCAGGCGCTCGGCCTCCACACGGGCCTTGATGCGCCGGATCTCCCGCGCGTCCGCGGTGGTCAGGTCCCCGGCGTAGCGGACCCCGTCGGCCCACCGCCGGAAGTCGGTGGCCAGGTCGTCGTCGCCGGCCAGGGGCCGGGCGCGCAGCAGCGCCTGACGCTCCCACATCTCCGCCCAGCGCCCGTAGTACTCCCGGTACGAGTCCAGGGTGCGCACGAGCGGCCCCTGGCGCCCCTCGGGGCGCAGGTCGGCGTCCACCTCGAGCGGCCGCTCGCCGGGCAGCGGCGGGGTCGCGGGGCGGTGCAGCAGGGACATCAGCGTCCGCACGACCTCCTCGGCCTGCTCGCGCGCCCGCCCCTCGTCGACGCCGGGGCGTGGCCGGTGCACGAACAGGGCGTCGAGGTCCGAGCCGTAGGTGATCTCCCGGCCGCCCTGGCGGCCCATGGCCACCACGAGCACGTCGGTGAGCGGGTCGGCGTCCCCGACGACGGCGCGCGAGGCCACGCGCAGGGCGCCGACGACGGTGATCTGGTCGATGTCCGACAGGGCCCCGGTGACGGCCTCGAGGTCCAGCAGCCCCGAGATGTCCGCCAGGGCCACGCGCAGGGTCTCGCTGCGGCGCACCTGCCGCACGTGGCGGACGGCGGCCGGGGCCTCCTGCGCGGCCACGCGGCGGTCGAGCCGCGCGTCGACCTGGCGCCAGAGCTGTATGGCGCCCCGGGGGTCGAGCTCCCGGTCGTCCCCCACCCAGGCCACGGCCTCGGGCGAGTGCTCGAGCAGGTCCCCCACGAACCGGGAGCCGGACAGGACTAGGCACAGCCGCCGGGCGGCGTCCGAGGAGTCGCGGAGCATCCGCAGATACCAGGCCGTGCCGCCGAGCGACTCGGAGAGCCGGCGGAAGGCGAGCAGGCCGCCGTCGGGGTCGGCGCCCCGCGCGAACCACCCGAGCATGGCCGGCAGCAGCTGCCGCTGGACCGCGGCCCGGCGCGAGACGCCCTGCGTGAGGGCCTCGATGTGCCGCAGGGCGCCCTGCGGGTCGCGGTAGCCCAGCGCCGCCAGGCGGTCGCGGACGGCCTCCGCGGACAGCCGCACGTCCTCGGCGGACAGGGCGGCCGTCGTCGACAGCAGCGGCCGGTAGAACACGGTCTCGTGGAGACCGCGCACGGCGCGGCGCACGCGCGTGAACTCGGCCTGGAGGTCCTCGCCGGTGGCGGGGCCCCGGTCGGCGGCGCCGCGCATCGACCGGGCGACGACGCGGCGGGCCTCTTCCTTGACCGGCATCAGGTGGGTGCGCCGCAGGTGCACGAGCTGGATGCGGTGCTCGAGGGTGCGCAGCCACCGGTAGTGCTCGTCGAACGCCCGCGCGTCTCGCGTGGTGACGTAGGAGGCGGCGTGCAGCGCCCGCACCGCGTCGAGCGTGCCGCGCACCCGCAGCGACTCGTCCGCACGGCCGTGCACGAGCTGGAGCAGCTGGGCCGTGAACTCGACGTCGCGCAGACCGCCGGGCCCGAGCTTGATCTCCCGCTCGCGCTCCGCGGGGGCGAGGGTGTCCAGGACCCGGGCGCGCATGGCCCGGACGGACTCGACGAACCCGTCGCGCGAGGAGGACTCCCACACCCGGGGCCAGATCTCCGCGATGTAGCGCTCGCCGAGCTGTGGCGAGCCCGCGATGGGACGGGCCTTGAGCAGGGCCTGGAACTCCCAGCCGTGGGCCCAGCGGCGGTAGTACTCGGCGTGGGACTCCACGGTGCGGCTCAGGGCGCCGTCCTTGCCCTCGGGACGCAGGTTGGCGTCCACTTCCCACAGCCCCGGCTCGGGGGCCGCACCCTGGATCACGCGGCCGATGCCCGCGGCCAGCTCGGCCGCGAGCGCGGCGGCGCGCGGCCCGTCCGGGACCTGGGCGTCGGGGTCCGCGCCGTCCACGGCCTCGCGGACGGCGTGGGCGAACACGACGTCCACGTCCGAGACGTAGTTGAGCTCGCCGGCGCCGCACTTGCCCATGCCGATCACGGCGAGGTCCAGGCGGTCCACCACGGGGCCCTCCCGCTCGGTGAGGACGGCCCGTGAGACGGCGAGCGCCGCGTCCACGGCGGCGCCGGCCAGGTCCGCGAGCCAGCGGCCCACCGAGGGCATGGCCGCCGTGGGCTCGGCGGAGTCGAGGTCACGCAGGGCGATCGCGGCCAGCTGGCGGCGGTAGGCGCGGCGCAGGGCGACGGCGGCGTCCTTGCCGGTGACGGCCGCGAGGGGGCGGTCGGCGTCCGGGTCGGCGCCCACCGAGTCCAGGAGCAGGCGGCGCAGGGCGGCGGACGCATCACCCCAGGGCTCGCCGGCGGTCGGGTCGGGCTGGGCGAGGGCGGGCGCGGTGGCGGCGGCCGCGTCCGGGTCGAGGACGAGGTCCAGGTGCTCGGGACGGCGGATGAGGAACTCGCCGAGGGCCTCGGAGGCGCCGAGCAGCCGCAGCAGGCGGGCCGTCGTCCCGGGGTCCCGGAGGGCGTGGTGGACGCGGGGCTCGCGCTCGGCCAGGCGCACCCACAGCAGCAGGGCCCGGTCGGGATCGGCGGCGTGGCCGAGGAGCTCGACGAGGGGACGCACGTCCACGCCCTCGAACTCGGGCGAGGTGAGCAGCGTCTGCACGCGGCCGGCGTCGGCGACGCCGGCGTGCGCGAGGGTGCGGCGGTCCGGGGCGTCGGCGGTCGCCGCGTCGGGCAGGGCGGACACGGCCGGCGCCTCAGAGGCCGGAGAGGTAGCGCCGCAGCTCGTACGGCGTGACCTCCACCCGGTAGTCGTCCCATTCCTGGCGCTTGTTGCGCAGCAGGGCGTCGAAGACGTGCTCGCCCAGCACGGATGCCACGAACTCGGACTCCTCGGCGGCGCGCAGGGCGTCGTGCAGGGTGCCGGGCAGGGGGACGTGGCCGAGCACGCGCCGCTCGTGGGTGGTCAGCGCGCTGACGTCCTCGGCGGCGGACTCGGGCAGCTCGTAGCCCTCCTCGATGCCCTTGAGCCCGGCCGCGATCAGCAGGGCGTAGGCCAGGTACGGGTTGGCCGAGGCGTCGATGCCGCGGTACTCAATGCGGGCCGAGCCGGCCTTGTCCGGCTTGTACAGGGGCACGCGCACGAGCGCGGAACGGTTGTTGTGGCCCCAGGAGACGTACGAGGGCGCCTCGCCGCCGCCCCACAGGCGCTTGTAGGAGTTCACGAACTGGTGGGTCACCGCGGTGATCTCCACGGAGTGGCGCAGCAGGCCCGCGATGAACCGGCGGCCCGTGACGGAGAGCCGGAACTCGTCCGCCGGGTCGTAGAACGCGTTCGCGTCACCCTCGAAGAGGGAGAAGTGGGTGTGCATGCCCGAGCCGGGGTGCTCGGAGAACGGCTTGGGCATGAACGTGGCGTACGTGCCCTGGGCGGCGGCGACCTCCTTGACGACGGTCCGGAACGTCATCACGTTGTCCGCCGTCGTGAGCGCGTCCGCCGCGCGCAGGTCGATCTCGTTCTGGCCGGGGCCGTTCTCGTGGTGGCTGAACTCGACGGAGATGCCCATCCCCTCGAGGAGGCTGACGGCGTCGCGGCGGAAGTCGGCCGCGTCGGAGCCGGGCACGTTGTCGAAGTAGCCCGCGCGGTCCACGGGCACCGGCTCCCCGTCCGGGCCGGGCTGGTCCGACTGGAGGAGGTAGAACTCGATCTCCGGGTGGGTGAAGCACGTGAAGCCCCGGTCTGCGGCCCGGTCCAGCACGCGGCGCAGCACGTGCCGCGGGTCGGCGGGGGCGGGTCGGCCGTCCGGGGTGAGCACGTCGCAGAACATCCGGGAGCTCTGTCCCTGGTCGCCGCGCCACGGCAGGATCTGGAAGGTCGAGGGGTCGGGCTGCAGCAGCATGTCTGACTCGGAGATGCGGGTGTATCCGTCGATCGAGGAGCCGTCGAAGCCCAGGCCCTCCGTGAAGGCGTTCTCCACCTCGGCCGGAGACAGGGCCACCGACTTCAGCGTGCCGATCACGTCCGTGAACCAGAGCCGGACAAACCTGACGTCCCGGTCCTCGATGGTGCGGAGCACGTAGTCCTGCTGTCGATCCATGCCGCCACTCTAGACGCGCCGCGTAGACTCCGGCCCATGTCTGCTCCCCAGTCCCCCCGGCAGCCTGACGACACCGCCCCCTACGGTCCGCCCGCCCCGTCCCGGTACCGGACGGTCCACCTGCAGCGGGCCAAGGACGAGGGCCGGCGCTTCGCGATGCTCACCACCTACGACGCGATGACGGCGGCCCTGTTCGACGAGGCCGGCGTCGAGGTGCTGCTCGTGGGCGACTCGGTGGGCAACACCGTGCTGGGCCACCCCACCACCCTGCCGGTCACCCTGGACCAGATGATCCTGTTCACCCAGGCCGTGGTGCGCGGTGCCGAGCGTGCCCTCGTGGTCGCGGACCTGCCCTTCGGCTCGTACGAGGCCTCCCCGCGGCAGGCCGTCGAGTCGGCCGTCCGCCTCGTGAAGGAGTCCGGCGCGCACGCCGTCAAGGTGGAGGGCGACGAGCGCTTCGCCGAGCACGTGGCCGCGATGACGGCCGCCGGCGTCGCGGTCATGGCCCACATCGGCTTCACCCCGCAGTCCGAGCACGTGCTCGGCGGCTACCGGGTGCAGGGCCGCGGCGCGGGGGCGGCCGAGCGGATGACCGTGTCGGCCCGGGCCCTCGAGGCCGCGGGGGCGTTCGCCGTCCTGATGGAGATGGTCCCCTCGGACGTCGCCGCCGCCGTCGACGCCGCACTGCGGGTGCCCACCGTGGGCATCGGCGCGGGCCCGGGCACCACGGGCCAGGTGCTCGTGTGGCAGGACATGCTCGGTCTACGCGAGGGACGGGTGCCCCGGTTCGTCCGTCAGTACGCCCGCCTGCACGAGGTCGTGGGTGAGGCGGTCCGGGCCTATCGCGCGGACGTGCTCGACGGCGCGTTCCCGGCCCCGGAGCACGGCTTCGAGGGCTGAACCCGCCCCGTGCGACGACCGGGCCCCCGTCCCTCAGGACGGGGGCCCGGTGTCGTCCGGTGCCGCGGTCAGGAGGCGTCATCGACGGGACGGCTGTCCCAGTCGTCGTCGCGCGCGTCCTCCGCGTCGGCGGCCTCGTTGTTCGCCCGCACGCGGTCCATCGCGGCCTGGGCCTCCTCACGGGTGCCGAACGGGCCCAGCAGCTGGGACCAGTCCGACTGGGCGCCCACCTCCACCTGATGCGTGTTGACGTTGTACCAGAACTCGCTCGTCTCGGTCATGGGGGCCACAATAGCCGGGCCGATAGGCTGGAGGACATGTCCCAGCGTCAGAACCCCGCCGTCCCGTCCAGCCACAACGGTCCCCGCCCCGCGGGCCCCACCGCACCGGAGCCCGGGTCGCTCGCCCCCGTCGGCACTCTGACGCCCGGGGCCCCGTCCCCCGCCCCGCCCGTGCCGGCCGCGATCCCGCGCCCCGAGTACGTCGGCAAGGCCACCCCGGACGAGGGCAACGCCTCGGACGTCTACGACGCCGCCGGCATCGAGCGGATCCGCGCCGCCGGCCGCCTGGCCGCGCAGGCCATGGAGCACACCGCCGCCCACATCCGCCCGGGCGTCACCACGGACGAGCTGGACCGGATCGCGCACGCCTTCGTCGTGGAGCGCGGCGCCTACCCGTCCTGCCTGGGCTACCGCGGCTTCCCGCGGTCCATCTGCACCTCGATCAACGAGGTCATCTGCCACGGCATCCCGGACGGCACCGTCCTGGAGGACGGGGACATCGTCAACCTGGACATCACCGCGTACCTGGACGGCGTCCACGGGGACCACAACCGCACCTACCTGGTCGGCGACGTGGACGAGGAGTCCCGGCTGCTCGTCGAGCGCACCGAGGAGGCCCTGCGCCGCGGCATCCGCGCCGTGAAGCCCGGCCGTCAGGTCAACGTGATCGGCCGCGCCATCGAGTCCTACGCCAAGCGCTTCGGCTACGGCGTGGTGCGCGACTTCATCGGCCACGGCGTGGGCGTGGACTTCCACTCCGGCCTCGTGATCCCCCACTACGACGCGGCCCCGGCCCACGACCGCCTGCTCGTGCCCGGCATGGTGTTCACCATCGAGCCGATGCTCACCCTCGGCACGATCGAGTGGGACCAGTGGGACGACGGCTGGACCGTGGTGACCCGCGACCGCCGTCGCACCGCGCAGTTCGAGCACACGATCGTGGTCACGGACGACGGCGCGGAGATTCTCACGCTGCCGTGACCCGGCACTAAGCTGGGGGCCGTGACGACGCACACCAGCACCGCCCAGCGCTCCTCCAAATACCCCACGACGATCGGCATCGACGTCGGGGGGACCGGCATGAAGGGCGGCCTGGTCCGCCTCGGGTCGGGGCCGAAGGCGGGCACCCTGCGCGGGGACCGCTTCCGCATCCCCACGCCGCAGCCGGCCATGCCCGAGCCCGTGGCGGCGACCCTGGCGGCCATCACCGCTGAGCTCGACGGGCGCGAGAAGGCGCCGAAGCCCTCCGCCCCGCTGGGCGTGTGCTTCCCCTCGATCGTCAAGGACGGGGTGTGCCTGTCCGCGAACAACATCGACCACTCGTGGATCGGCACGGATTTGCGCGGCACGTTCGAGGAGCACCTGCGCCGCCCCGTGACCGTGGTCAACGACGCCGACGCGGCCGGCCTCGCGGAGGCCCGCTACGGGGCCGGGCGGGGCGTGCGCGGCCTGGTGCACGTGATCACCCTCGGCACCGGCATCGGCGGCGCGATGATCCACGACGGCGTGCTCGTCCCGAACTTCGAGGTCGGCTCCCTGGAGCTCGACGGCGTGATGGCCGAGTCGCGGGCCTCCGCGAAGGCCCGGGAGCGCGATCAGCTCAGCTGGGCCGAGTACGCCGAGCGACTGCAGCGCTTCTTCTCCCACGTGGAGCGGATCTTCTCGCCGGACCTGTTCATCGTCGGCGGCGGCATCTCCAAGCGGCCGGACGACTACCTGCCGCTGCTGCGCCTGCGCACCCCGATCGTCCCGGCCCAGCTGCAGAACAACGCGGGCATCGTGGGCGCCGCCCTGGCCGCGCACGGCTCGCTCGCCGACGGCAACTGAGGGCGCAGACACCGAGGGCGGTTCCGGCTTCCCCTCCGGAACCGCCCTCGGCAGTCTTGCCGGGCCGACCGATGTCGACCCGGGGATCACTGTAGCGCCTGGAGGCCGTGCGCACCACTGCACCGTCGATCCCGGCGGCGCCGTCGCATCGGCCCAGGTCAGCGGGTGAACAGCCGCGGCTGCACGGCGGGACGGCCGCGGTCGTCCCCGTCACCGGCCCGGAGCTCCGCGATGGCCTCCTCGAAGTCGTCGAGGGACTCGAAGTCCCGGTAGACGGAGGCGAAGCGCAGGAAGGCCACCTGGTCGAGACGGCGCAGCGGATCGAGGATGGCCAGGCCGACGTCGTGGGCGTCCACCTCGGCGTTGCCCGTGGCACGGACCGTCTCCTCGACCTCCTGGGCGAGCATGGCCAGGTCGTCGCTCGTCACCGGCCGCCCCTGGCACGCCTTCCGGACGCCGTTGATCACCTTGGAGCGGTCGAACGGCTCCGCCACCCC
This sequence comes from Micrococcus sp. GbtcB5, assembly GCF_019091605.1. Lineage (NCBI taxonomy): Bacteria > Bacillati > Actinomycetota > Actinomycetes > Micrococcales > Micrococcaceae > Micrococcus > Micrococcus sp. GbtcB5. Next base: position 47,696 of record NZ_JAGXJK010000005.1, on the reverse strand, counting down.
GGAGCGCTTGACGACGGTCAGGGCGGTGGTCTCCATGGTCGTGAACCGCTTGCCGCAGGCCTGACACTGCCGACGCCGACGGATGGCGGAGCCGTCGTCGAGGGAGCGTGAGTCGACCACGCGCGAGTCCTCATGGCGGCAGAACGGGCAGTGCATCAGCTCTCTCCTCCTGGGCGGGGCACTCCCATGCTACGTCCGCTCAGCCGAGGCAGGCCGGACCCAGCAGGATCTTGAGGTCGCCGAACAGCGCCGGGTTCGGGCTCACTCGGAACTGCGGGCCCAGCTGGAACTCCTGCGTGGCACGCTGGCCCACCAGGGACAGCCGCACCTCCGAGGAGCCCTCATGGGTGCGCAGCACGTCCGCCAGCTGTCCCATGACCTGCTCCGTGGCCTTGAACGCCGGCAGCGTGATCCGCACGGGGCCGCCGGGGCCGTCCGAGAGCTCCGGGATGGTCAGCTCCATCGCCGACAGGGACACCGACCCGTCGTCGCGGCGCTGGACCCTGCCCTTGACGGCGACGACGAGGTCCTCGGCCAGCATCATCGCGATGGGCGCGTACACCTGGCCGAAGAACATGACGTCCATCGAGCCGCCGAGGTCCTCGATCTCGCAGCGCGCGTACGCGTTGCCCGAGGACTTGGCGATGCGGCGCTCGAGCGTGGTGATCAGGCCCGCGATGGTGACGATCGCGCCGTCCGCGGGCCCGTCGTCGTCGAGGACGCGGGTGATCTGGACGTCGGCGTGCTGGGCCAGGACGCCGTCGAGGCCCTGCAGCGGATGGTCGGACACGTACAGGCCCAGCATCTCGCGCTCGAACGCGAGCTTCTCCTTCTTCGCCCACTCCGGCAGGTCCGGGACGGCGACGCCGTCCGCGGCGTCGGAGTCGTCCTCGTCGCCGCCGCCGAGCGCGAACAGGTCGAAGGTGAACTCGCCGTGGTCCTCCTTGCGCTTCTGCGCCACGGTGGCGTCCACGGCCTCCTCGTGCACGGCCAGCAGGGCCCGGCGGGCGTAGCCGAGGGAGTCGAAGGCGCCGGCCTTGATCATGGACTCGATGGTGCGCTTGTTGCACACCACGAGCGGCACCTTCGCCAGGAAGTCGCCGAAGCCCGTGTACGAGCCCTTCTCCTCGCGCCCCTGGACCATGCCCTTGACCACGTTGGCGCCCACGTTGCGGACGGCGCCCATGCCGAAGCGGATGTCCCGGCCGACGGGGGTGAAGGTCAGGTGGGACTCGTTCACGTCCGGGGGCAGCACGGTGATGCCCATGTGGCGGCACTCGTTGAGGTACATGGCCAGCTTGTCCTTGTCGTCGCCCACCGAGGTGAGCAGCGCGGCCATGTACTCCGCCGGGTAGTGCGCCTTGAGGTAGGCCGTCCAGTAGGAGACCAGGCCGTAGGCGGCCGAGTGCGCCTTGTTGAACGCGTAGTCCGAGAAGGGCAGCAGGATGTCCCACAGGGCCTTCACCGCGGCCTCCGAGTAGCCGCGGTCCAGCATCCCCTGGTGGAACGCCTCGTACTGCTTGTCCAGCTCTGACTTCTTCTTCTTGCCCATCGCACGGCGCAGGATGTCGGCCTGGCCGAGGGAGTAGCCCGCCACCTTCTGGGCGATCGCCATGACCTGCTCCTGATACACGATCAGGCCGTAGGTGGTGTCCAGGATCTCCCGCAGCGGCTCCTCCAGCTCCGGGTGGATCGGGGTGATCTCCTGCTGCCCGTTCTTGCGCAGCGCGTAGTTGGTGTGCGAGTTCGCGCCCATGGGGCCGGGGCGGTACAGGGCGATGGTCGCCGAGATGTCCTCGAAGTTGTCCGGGCGCATCATCTTCAGCAGCGAGCGCATGGGGCCGCCGTCGAGCTGGAACACGCCGAGGGTGTCGCCGCGGGCCAGCAGCTCGTAGGCCGCCGGGTCGTCCACGTCGAGGGTCTCCAGGTCCAGGTCCACGCCCTGGTTCGCCTTCACGTTCTCGAGCGCGTCCGAGATGATCGTGAGGTTGCGCAGCCCCAGGAAGTCCATCTTGATCAGGCCCAGGGACTCCGCCATCGGGTAGTCGAACTGGGTGATGACCTGGCCGTCCTGGAGGCGGCGCATGATCGGGATGACGTCGATCACCGGCGCCGAGGACATGATCACGCCGGCCGCGTGCACGCCCCACTGCCGCTTCAGGCCCTCGAGGCCCTTGGCGGTCTCGAAGACCTCCTTCGCCACCGGGTCCGTGGCGATCAGCTCGCGGAAGGGCGCGGCCTCCCCGTAGCGCGGGGCCGCGGGGTCCTCGATGTCCTTGAGCGGGATGTCCTTGGCCATCACCGCCGGCGGCAGCGCCTTGGTGAGGGACTCACCCATCGAGAAGGGCTGGTCCATCACGCGGGCCGAGTCCTTCAGGGCCTGCTTGGTCTTGATGGTGCCGTACGTGACGATCATGGTGACGCGCTCGTCGCCGTACTTGCGGGTGACGTAGTCGATCACCTCGGAGCGACGGCGGTCGTCGAAGTCGACGTCGAAGTCGGGCATGGACACGCGGTCCGGGTTGAGGAACCGCTCGAAGATCAGCCCGTGCTTGAGCGGGTCCAGGTCCGTGATGCGCAGCGCGTACGCCACCATCGATCCGGCGCCCGAGCCGCGGCCCGGGCCCACCCGGATGCCGTTCTCCTTGGCCCAGTTGATGAAGTCGGCCACGACGAGGAAGTACCCGGGGAAGCCCATCGAGATGATGACGTCCAGCTCGTAGTCCGCCTGCTTGCGCACGTGGTCCGGCACGCCGTCCGGGTAGCGGTAGGCCAGACCGGAGGCGACCTCCTTGATGAGCCAGCTGGTCTCGTCCTCGCCCTCCGGCGTGGGGAAGACCGGCATGTAGTTGGCCTTCGTGTCGAACTCGACCTCGCACCGCTCGGCGATGAGCAGCGTGTTGTCGCAGGCCTCGGGCAGCTCCGCGAAGAGCTCGCGCATCTGCCGCGGGGACTTCAGGTAGTACTCGGTGCCGGAGAACGCGAAGCGGGAGCCGCCCTGGTCGTAGCTGGGCTCGTTGAGCTTCGAGCCCGACTGCAGGGCCAGCAGCGCCTCGTGCGCCTTGGCGTCGTGCTCGTGGGTGTAGTGCAGGTCGTTCGTGGCCACGAACGGCAGGCCCAGGTCCTTGGCGAGCCGGCGCAGGTCCGTCATCACCCGGCGCTCGATGTCGAGGCCGTGGTGCATGATCTCGCAGTAGTAGTTGTCCTTGCCGAAGATGTCCCGGAAGTCCGAGGCCGCCTGCATCGCCTCCCGGTACTGGCCCAGGCGCAGGCGCGTCTGCACCTCGCCGGAGGGGCAGCCCGTGGTGGCGATCAGGCCCTTCGAGTACTGGCTCAGCAGCTCCCGGTCCAGCCGCGGCCACTTGGCGTACACCGAGTCCAGCGAGGCGATCGAGCCCATCCGGAACAGGTTGTGCATCCCCTCGGTGGTCTCGCTCAGCAGCGTCATGTGCGTGTACGCACCGCCGCCGGACACGTCGTCCCCCCGCTGGTGGGGCTCGCCCCAGCGGGTCTTCTCCTTGTCCGTGCGGTGCTGCTGCCCGGGGGCCACGTAGGCCTCGAGCCCGATGATCGGCTTGACGCCCGCCGCCTTCGCCTTGGACCAGAAGTCGTAGGCGCCGAAGAGGTAGCCGTGGTCCGTGATGGCCAGCGAGTCCATGCCCAGCCGCTGGGCCTCGGCGAACAGGTCGTCCAGCTTCGCGGCGCCGTCGAGCATGGAGTACTCGGTGTGCGTGTGCAGGTGGACGAAGCCGCCGTCCTTCACGGCGTCGGGGCGGGCGTCGGCGGACACGGTCATGCGGGGTGGGCCTTTCGACGGGGAGGACGGCGGGGCCGCACCAGCCTACTCGTGGTGCCCGGGCGGCGGGGCCGGACCGGGACGGGGGTCACGTCGACGGTGCCGGCTCAGTCCTCGTCGCCGCGCAGCGCCGCCAGGGCGTGGGCGAGGTCGTCCGGATACGGGGAGGTGATCGTCACCGGCTCCCCCGTGACCGGGTGCGGGAACGCCAGGCGGTGGGCGTGCAGCCACTGGCGGGTCAGCCCGAGCTCGGCCGCCAGGCGCGGATCCGCCCCGTACGTGAGGTCGCCGACGCACGGGTGGCGCAGCGCCGAGGTGTGCACGCGGATCTGGTGGGTGCGCCCGGTCTCCAGGTGGACCTCGAGCAGGGTGGCCCGGCCGAACACCTCGAGCGTCTCGTAGTGGGTCACGGACGGCCGGCCGTCCTCGAGCACCGCGAACTTCCAGTGGTGGCCGGGATGCCGCCCGATGGGCGCGTCCACGGTGCCGCTCAGCGGGTCCGGGATGCCCTGGACCACGGCGTGGTAGACCTTCTCCGGCACGCGCTCGCGGAACTGGTCCTTCATGGCCGTGTAGGCGCGCTCGGTCTTGGCCACGACCATGACCCCGGTGGTGCCGACGTCGAGCCGGTGCACGATCCCCTGGCGCTCAGGGGCGCCCGAGGTGGTGATGTCGTAGCCGAGGGCGGCCAGGGCGCCCACCACGGTGGGCCCGACCCAGCCCGGCGAGGGGTGCGCGGCCACGCCGGTGGGCTTGTCCACGGCCACCAGGTCCTCGTCCTCGTACAGGATGCTCAGCGCGTCCACGCGCTCTGCCCTCACTTCCAGGGGGTCGGGGTCGTCGGGGACGTCGACGGCGAGGGTCTCCCCCGCCACGGCCTTCGCGGACTTGGCCAGGACGCGGTCCCGGCGGCCGGAGCGCGACTCGGCCCGCACCAGGCCCCGGGAGAACCAGTCCGCCAGCAGCGAGCGGGAGACGCCGAACGCGTCGGCGAGCACCGCGTCGACCCTCCGGCCCGCCTCGGCCTCGGTGACCTCGAGCCGCTCGGTCAGTCCCGGTCTCATGCCCATGTCCTCACGCCTCCCGTGTGCCGTCCAGGCGGCGGCCGGTCATCACGAGCAGGGCGACGCCGATGACGGAGCAGACGATGAACGAGTCCGCCACGTTGAAGATCGCGAAGTGCGGCACGGAGATCATGTCGACCACGTGGCCGCGCCCGAACGCCGGGGGCCGGAACAGCCGGTCCGTGAGGTTGCCGAGCACACCGCCGGCGAGCCCGCCCAGCGCCAGGGCCCACGGCGTCGAGCGCACGCGGGCGATCCCGACGAGGGCGGCGACCGCCACCACGGCTTGGATGATGGTGAACACCCAGGTGTGGTCCTCGCCGATGGAGAAGGCCGCGCCCGGGTTCAGGATGTAGTGCCAGCGCAGCACCCCGGGGATCACCGCGACGGAGTCCCCCAGCTGCATCGTGCTCTCGACCGCGTACTTGGTCAGCTGGTCGAGGGCGTAGGCCAGCACCGCCACGATGAGGGCGGTGAGCACGGCTCGCCGGCCCGCGCGAGGGGATCGCGGGGCCGGCGCGGCGTCGACGGCTCGGCTCACGCCGTGGGCGTGGGGGGCTCGACGCGCTTCTGGGCGCGGATCTCGCGCAGCTGGCCCTCGATGTAGGAGGTGAGGCGGCTGCGGTAGTCGGTCTCGAAGCTGCGCAGCTGTTCGACCTCGCCCTCCAGGCCGGCCTTCTCCTCGGCCAGGGCTTCGAGGGTGCGGGCCTTCTGCTCCTCGGCGTCGCTGACGAGCCGGGCCGCGGTGGCCTCGGCCTCGGCGACGAGCTCGGTGCTGCGCTGCTCGCCCGCGGCGACGTGCTCGTCGTGCAGCCGCTGGGCCATGGCCAGGACGCCGGCGGCGGAGGTCGCGGCCGCGTCGGCGGACTCGGGGGCGGCGGCCGGGGCCGACTCCTCGGCGGAGGCCGGGGTCGCGGCGGCCTCCGGGGTGTCCGCAGCGGGGCCGGCGGCCGGGGCGGCGCCGCCGGCGCGCAGCTCCGCGTTCTCGGACTCGAGCTGCTCGTTGAGGGCGATCAGGCGCTTGAACTCCGCCACGATCTCGTCGAGGAAGTCATCCACCTCGGTCTGGTCGTAGCCCTCGCGGAACTTCGTGGGCTGGAACTGCTTGTTGACCACGTCTTCCCAGGACAGCGCCATGGAACCGTCTCGCTCTCTGCTCGGTGCTCGGGGACGGCCGGGCGGCCCGGCGCGTCGGCGGTCGGCGCGCCGGTGAGGGGCGGCGCCGATCCTGCCGCGAAGACTACCACCGGGGCCGACAGCCGCCCCGGGCCGCGGGTCAGGCCACGCCGGCCAGGCTCAGCACCAGGACCCGCAGCAGGACGACGCCGAGGAACACGATGAGGAAGGCCACGTCCAGGCCGATGCCGCCCAGGTTCACCGGCGGCACGGCACGACGCACGGGGCGCAGCAACGGATCGGTGGCCCCGTACACGCCGCTGGCCAGCATGAGGGCCGCCCCGGTGGGGCGCCAGTGGCGGACGAACGACTGCGTGACGTCCAGGACGATCCGCACGGTCAGCGCCGCGAGCACCACCGTCAGGGCGATGTAGGCGAGGGCGAGGAGCAGCTGCATGGGCGCCTCAGTCGCCGTCGAACGGGGAGTCGGCCGCGCCGGACTCGCCCTGCTCGGCGCCGACGACGTCCACGGTGGCCGGGGTCAGCAGGAACACCTTGCTGGTGATGCGGGAGATCGAGCCGTGCAGGCCGAAGACGAGGCCGGCCGCGAAGTCCACGAGGCGCTTGGCCTCGTTCTCACCGAGGTCGGTCACGTTCATGATCACGGGGACGCCGGAGCGGAAGGCCTCGCCGATCGCCTTCGCGTCGTTGTAGGAGCGGGGGTGGACGGTGGAGAGGGTGTGCACGGAGGCTCCTTCGGCAGACGACGCTGCGGCTCGCTTGATGGGGGTCACCGGGGCCCGGTAGCCCGGGTCGACCGGCTCGGGACGCGCCGGACGCCGGGGTTCGACGGGATCGGCCGCGGTGGAGCCGGACGGGGTCACGGGCTCCGGCCGCTCGGCCGGCTCGGGATCGCGGACCGCAGCCGGGCGGACGGCCTCCATGTGGGGGTCGGTGTCCGGCTCCGCGGGGCGGCGCGCCTCGACGACCTCGTGTCGGGGCGCGGTCTCCCGCTCGGCCGCACGCGGCTGCTCGTCGTACTCGTCGCCGTCGGCCAGGCCGAGGTAGATCATCGTCTTCTTCAGGGCACCAGCCATGAGTCTTCCTTCACCACGTCCTCCGGCCCCGGGGGCCGCCGTCGTTCGTCGTCGGTGCGCGTGCGTCCGCACGGTCCTGTCGCGTCCCGCCGGGACGCGCGGGGTCAACGTTAGCCCACCGCGTCCCGGGCCCCCAGAACGTCGGAGCCGATGCGCACCTGTGTCGCCCCGGCGCGCACGGCCGCCTCGAGGTCCGCGCTCATCCCCATGGACAGTGCGGTGGCCTCCGGATGCGTCTGCCGCAGGCGCGCGCCGAGTGCGGCAAGGCGGCGGAACGCGTGCTCCGGGTCCAGGCCGCGCGGTGCCACGCACATCAGCCCGCCCAGCCGCAGGCCCGGCAGGCCTGCGATGACGTCCGCGAGGGCGGGGACGTCCTCGGGGCGGGCGCCGCCGCGCGGGCCGATCCCCTCGGGACGGTCCTCGTCGGCGCGGTCGTCGACATCCACCTGCACGAGGCACTCCAGGTCGGGGATCGCGGCCTCGGGCTCGCGCTCGCGCCGCAGCACGAGCGCCCGCGAGAGCGCCTCGGCCAGTTCGGGTCGGTCCACCGACTCCACCACGGACGCGTAGCGCACCACGTACTTGGCCTTGTTGGTCTGCAGCTGGCCCACGAAGTGCCAGCGCGGGGCGTCCGCCCCCAGAGCCGCGGCGACGGCCTCGGCCTTGGGCCGGGCCTCCTGGTCGCGGTTCTCCCCCACGTCGGTCACGCCGAGCGCGGCGAGGCGCACGACGTCCTCGGCGGGGTGGGTCTTGGTCACGACGACGAGCGCGGGCTCCGCCTCGCGCCCGGCGTCCCGCGCGGCGTCGGCGATGCGGGCGTGCACCGCGGCGAGCGCGTCGGCGATCTCCCGGGCGCGGGGGTCCGTCGGGGTCGGCCCGGCGGTGGCGGGGGCGGTCATGCGTCTCCTCTCGGGACGGTGGCGTCGGGGTCGGCGCGCCAGACGAGGCCGGCGAACCGGCCCTCACCGGGCGCCCGACGGTGTGAGAACAGGCGCTCGTCCTCCCGCGTGCACACGTCGATCGTCGCGGTGGCCACCCCGCGGGCACGGAGGACCTCCGCGGCGCCGGCGGGCAGGTCGAGGGCGGGGGTGCCCCAGGACGTGGTGGCCGCGGTCGCCGGGAGGCGGGCGGCGGCCTCGTCGCGCATGGCCGCGGGCACCTCATAGCAGCGGCCGCACACGCCGGGGCCGATCCAGGCGCGCAGGCCGGGACCGGTCCGGTCGGCCTCCGGCCGCAGGGAGAGCAGCCGATCGACGGTCGCCTCCAGGACGCCGTCCAGCAGCCCGCGCCGCCCGGCGTGGGCCACGGCGGTCGCGCCGGTCGTCTCGTCGACGACGACCACGGGGAGGCAGTCGGCCACCATGACGGCCAGCGGCCGTGACCCGTCGCGGCTCACGGCGGCGTCGGCCACGGGGGCCGAGGCACCGCCGCGCCCGGGCCCGTCCGCCCACACGACGTCGGCCGAGTGCACCTGGTCCAGATAGAGCGTGGCGCCCTCGGGGACCCCCATCACGCGCTCCAGGGCGCGACGGGCGGCGCTGACGCGAGCGAGCCCCTCGGCCTCGTCCGGCGGGACCACGTGCAGCGCGAGGTTGCCGGCGGCCACGGAGGTCCAGGCGACGTGCACGGCGCCCGTCGCGGTGCGGACGGTCTCGCGGTGCACGAAGGGGCCAGCGGGGACCCGTGCGGTCCCGGCCGGCCCCTCCGCGGCCGTCACTTGAGGAAGTCCGGGACGTCCAGGTCCGAGGACCCGGCGCCGAGGTCCGGCTCCACCACGGTGGGCAGGTCCTGCTGGCGGCGCGGCTGCTGCTCCTGCGGGGCCAGCGGCACGGTGCCGCGCACGGCGGGGCGCTCGGCCTGCTGCGGCTGGGCCGGGGCGGCGGGCTGCGGCTGGGCGGCGGGCTGCGGCTGCGCGGGGGCCGCGGCCCGCTGCGGGGCCGCCTGCTGCTGCACGGCCTGCGGGGCGGCCGGGGCGGAGGTGACGTCCACCTTGTCGAAGCCCGCGGCGATCACGGTCACGCGCACCTCGTCGCCGAGGGCGTCGTCGATGACCGCGCCGAAGATGATGTTGGCCTCCGGGTGGGCGACCTCCTGGACCAGTCGCGCGGCCTCGTTGATCTCGAAGAGGCCGAGGTCGGAGCCGCCCTGGATGGAGAGCAGCACGCCGTACGCGCCGTCGATGGAGGCCTCGAGCAGCGGCGAGGCGATCGCCAGCTCGGCCGCCTTGACGGCGCGGTCCTCGCCCTGCGCGTGGCCGATGCCCATGAGCGCGGAGCCCGCGCCCTGCATCACGGACTTCACGTCCGCGAAGTCGAGGTTGATCAGGCCCGGGGTGGTGATCAGGTCGGTGATGCCCTGGACGCCGGAGAGGAGCACCTGGTCCGCCTGACGGAAGGCGTCCATGACCGAGACGTTGCGGTCCGAGATGGACAGCAGCCGGTCGTTCGGGATCACGATGAGGGTGTCGACCTCGTCCCGCAGGGCGTCGATGCCCGCCTCGGCGGAGCCGGCGCGACGGCGGCCCTCGAACGTGAACGGACGGGTCACGACGCCGATGGTCAGGGCGCCGAGCGAGCGCGCGATGCGGGCCACGACGGGCGCCCCGCCGGTGCCGGTGCCGCCGCCCTCGCCCGCGGTCACGAACACCATGTCCGCGCCCCGCAGGACCTCCTCGATCTCCTCCGCGTGGTCCTCGGCGGCCTGGCGGCCCACCTCGGGGTTCGCGCCCGCGCCGAGTCCACGGGTGAGCTCGCGGCCCACGTCCAGCTTCACGTCCGCGTCCGACATCAACAGCGCCTGGGCGTCCGTGTTGATGGCGATGAACTCCACGCCGCGGAGCCCCACCTCGATCATGCGGTTCACGGCGTTCACGCCGCCGCCGCCGATGCCGACGACCTTGATGACGGCCAGGTAGTTCTGGGGTGCAGCCACGGTGTTGGTTCCCTTTGTTCGAGATCTCGAGAGGTCCGCGCGAGGCACATCGCCCCGATGATCGGCGGCCACCCGGGGTGGACACCTTCAAGCACAGCGTGAAGCGAGCCTCGCGCGCGTTCGGGTCCACCGTACTGGGAGGCCCGCGTCACGTGCAAAAGAAAACGGCGTGTCCACGCGGAAAAGACGGCTCCCGCATCAACTTTCACGTGAGACTCGAAGGAGCAGTCACCGCGGTGATGGCACCCCGACTCGCGCGAGGCCACGCACCCCGACCTTCACCTTCACGTTCTACTGGAGACTCCTGCGGCCCCGGTTCAGCGCGTGATCGGCCGCGTGGGCACGGAGACGTCGATCTCGGCGACGCCACCCTCCGCGGACCCGTGCCGCTCGTCCGCCAGGAACGCCTCGGCCACGGGCCCCTTGAGGCCGGCGTCCTGCGCGTCGCCCCAGACCAGGGTCACCCCACCCTCGAGCGCCAGACGGACCTGGCCCGGGCCCCGGGAGTCGGCCGTCTCGACACGATCCGCCACGGCCTCCGGCAGGGCGGCCAGCACCTCGGCCACCTCGGCGCGCTCCTCCTGCGCCCGCTGCGCCAGCTCCTCCGAGAACGCGGGGAGGTCCTCGCCCTCGAGCCGTTCCTCCGGCACTCCCGTCAGGACGGTGCCGTCTGCGAGCAGCAGCTGCACACCGTCGTCGCCGTCCCGCCGGGCCCGCGTCTCATGCTCCCGGACCACGACCTCCAGGCCGGTGGGCAGGCGGGGAACGGTCTGGACCTCGGCCACTCCGGGCAGACCACCGACCAGCTCGCCCACACGGCCGGCGCCGACGCGGGACAGCGGCACGCCGTACACGGGCTCCAGGCGCTCCTGGACCTCGGCGGCGGAGACATGGCGGGTGCCGGTGACCTCGACGCGGTCCACCGCGAGCACGGGCGAGAAGAACACGACCCAGCCCAGGGCGCCCAGCACCGCGAGGACCGCGGCCGCCACACCCCAGCGCGTGGCGCGGCGCCGGCGCGCGGTGCGGCCCGGGAATCGGACCACGGTGGAGGCGTCGGCCCCGGCTGGTGCGACCGGCGGCGTCCCGCGGCCGAGCCTCACGGGTGGGCGACGCCGGGCGCCGCGTCCCGACCGAGCTCGGCCAGCAGGTCCGCACCCAAGGCGGTGACGTCCCCCGCGCCCATCGTCAGGACGACGTCGCCGGCCGTGGCGCCCGCCGCGAGCGAGCGCACCGCCTCGGCCCGGTCCTCAGCGACGACGCGGTCTTCGGCGGCGCCCGTCGTGAGGCGGGAGGCGATGAGGGACGAGTCGACGCCGGGCATCGGCTCCTCCCGAGCCGCGTACACGGGCAGCACGCGCACCGCGTCCGCCCCGGAGAGGGCGGCGGCGAACTCGGCGGCGAAGTCCCGGGTGCGGGAGAACAGGTGGGGCTGGAACAGGACGTGCACGCGGGCGTCGCCGGCCACGGCACGGCCGGCGGAGACCGCGGCGGCCACCTCCGTGGGATGGTGCGCGTAGTCGTCGAAGACCCGCACGCCGCGCGCGGCGCCGCGGAACTCGAAGCGGCGGGCCGTGCCCCGGAAGGCCTCCACGCCCCGCACGGCGGCCTCGAAGGCCATGCCCGCCCGGACGGCGGCCAGGACCACAGCGGCGGCGTTCAGCGCGTTGTGCCGGCCGGGCACCTGCAGATGCAGGGTGCGCTCCGGGCCGCCCGCCATCCGGAACGTGGCGCGCTGGCCCACTCCGGTCTCGCCCGGCTCCACCGCGAGGTCGGTGACCAGCAGGTCCGGCGCCACGCCGTCACGGGGCGCCGAGCCGTAGGTCACGACGTCGGCGGCCGCGTGCTCCCGTGCCCAGGCGGCCAGGTCCGCCGCGCCGGCGTCGTCGAGGCAGGCCACGAGGACCCCGCCCTGGGCGGCGGCCGGCAGCCCGCCCGCGAAGTCCCGGAAGACCTGGTGCACCGCCTCCTCGGTCCCGTAGTGGTCCAGGTGGTCGGCCTCCACGGTCGTGACGATCCCGATCGTGCTCGGGTAGTTCACCAGGGTGCCGTCGGACTCGTCGGCCTCCGCGATGAACCACTCGCCCCGGCCCGCCCGGGCGTTGGTGCCGAGCCCGGCGACGGCGGCGCCGACCGCGAACGTGGGGTCCCAGCCGGCGTCGGAGAAGGCCATGGCGGCCATGGAGGACGTGGTGGTCTTCCCGTGCGTGCCGGCGACGGCCAGCACCCGGTGGCCGCGCATGGCCAGGGCGAGGCCCTCTGAACGGTGCAGCACGCGCAGTCCGCGCGCCACGGCGGCGTCGTGCTCCGGGTTGCCCGGCCCGGCGATCGAGGAGGCGATCACCGTGGTGACGTCCCGGCCGAGATGCGCGGCATCGTAGCCGACCGTGATCCGGGCACCGCCCGCGGCGAGCTCGCGCATCACGGGCAGGTCCTTCGCGTCGGAGCCGGACACCGCGACGCCCTGCTCCTGGAGGATGCGGGCGACCCCCGACACGCCGACGCCGCCGATCCCCAGCAGGTGCACGCGGCCCAGGTCGGCGAAGCGGCCCTCGGCCGCGGGACGGGTGCTCTCGTCGCGGCTCATCGCCGGGCTCCTTCCTGGGCGGCCGAGCGCACGAGGCCGGCCATGGTGACGTCCGCGTCCCGGACGCCGAAGCGGGCGGCCGCCTCCCCCATGCGCGCGAGACGCTCAGGGTCGGTCGCCAGCGGGATCAGCTGACGCTGCACCCACGCGCGCCCGAAGGCGTCGTCGCGGACGAGCAGCGCTCCCTCCGCCTCCACCACGGGGCGGGCGTTGAGCGCCTGCTCGCCGTTGCCGATGGGCAGGGGGACGTAGACGGCGGGCAGGCCGACCGCGGACACCTCGCAGACCGTGCCGGCGCCCGAGCGGGCGACGATCAGGTCGGCGGCGGCGTAGGCCTGCTCCATGCCCGCCAGGTACTCCCGCTGGACGTAGCCGTCCCGGACCAGCAGGCTGCCGTCGTCCTCGGTGAGGGCCTTGTCCCGACCGGTCAGGTGGAACACCTGCAGACCGGCGTCCAGGAGGTCGCCCAGCGCGGCGCGCACGGTGCGGTTCACGGCCAGCGCACCCGAGCTGCCGCCGGTCACCACGACGGTGGTCCGGTCCGGGTCGAGGCCGAGGGCCTCACGGGCGGCACGGCGGGCGGCCGCCCGGTCCAGACCGGAGATCTCGGGGCGCATCGGCATGCCCACCCAGCGGGCGCCGCGGAGGCGGGTGTCCGGCAGGGCGGTGCCGACGTGCGTGGCCCGCAGGGCGCCGATGCGGTTGGCCAGGCCGGGGCGGGCGTTGGCCTCGTGGACCACCACGGGCACACCGGCACGGAACGCGGCGAGGTAGACGGGGGTCGCGACGTAGCCGCCCACGCCCACGACGACGTCGGCGCGCCGGTCCCGCAGGATCCGGGCCGCCGTGGCGACCGCGGCGCGCATGCGGGCCGGGAAGCGGACGACGTCCATCGACGGGCGGCGCGGCATCGGGACCCGGTCGATCAGGTCGAGCTCGTAGCCCGCCTCGGGGACGAGACGCGTCTCCATGCCGGAGGCGGTGCCGACCATGGTGCACTCGACGGGACCGCCGCCGTCGCCCTCCAGGGCGCGGGCGATGGCGAGCATCGGGGAGATGTGGCCGGCGGTGCCGCCGCCGGCCAGCACCACCCGCAGGGGTCCGGAGGGATGAGAGGTCTGCGTCATCGGGGCTCCTGGAGGGCGGGGGTGGGGATCACGGGGAGGGGGTCGGTGTCCGGCTCGTCCGCCTGGGGGCGGGCGTCCGGCTGGGCGGCACGGCGGCGCTCGTGGCGGGCGAAGGCCAGCACGATGCCGACCGCGCTCAAGGACAGGGTGAGCGCGGAACCACCATAGGAGATGAAGGGCAGCGGGACGCCCACCACGGGGATGACCCCGGAGACCATCGCGATGTTGACGGCCGCCTGGCCCACCAGCCAGGCCAGGATCCCCCACGTGGACAGGCGGATGAACGTGGACGTGGTCCCGGCGGCGACGCGGTAGATGCCGATCGCCAGGCCGAGGTAGGCCAGCAGCACCACCAGCGTGCCCACGAGCCCGAGCTCCTCGCCGAGGATGGTGAAGATGAAGTCGTTCTCGGCCTCCGGGATGTAGCTCCACTTCTGTCGGGACTGGCCGAGGCCCGCGCCCCACCAGCCGCCGGAGGCCAGGGCGTACATCCCGTGCGCCGGCTGGAAGCAGGGGTCGGTGGCGTCCGAGCAGTCCCCCATCCAGGCCTGCACCCGGACCATGCGGTGCGGGGCGAGGAGGGTCAGGGCCAGGATGCCCAGCACGCTCAGCGCCAGGAAGGTGAGGAAGACCCCCCAATGGGTGCCGGCCACGTACAGCACCGTGGCCAGCACGATCGCGAGGATGATCGCGGTCCCGAGGTCGCTGCCCGCCATCACCAGGACCAGCAGCAACAGGCCGCCGGGCAGCACCGGGATCAGCGCGTGCCGCACCTGGGTGACGAGGCGGTGCTTGCGCTCCAGGACCGCCGCCGCCCACAGGGCCAGGGCGAGCTTGGCGGCCTCGGAGGGCTGCATCCGGAACCCGCCGATGCCCAGCCAGTTGCGATTGCCGCCCACGGTGACGCCGAGCGGGGAGAACGCGACCAGCGCGAGCAGGATCACGGCCACGCCGAACGCCGGCCAGGCGAGCGCCTTGAGGACGCGCACCGGCAGGCGCGAGAACACGAGCAGGGCCGCCACGCCCGCCACCGCCCAGGCGCTCTGGCGCAGGAACAGCGCGTACGAGCCGCCGCCGGTGCCGATCGCCTCGACGGAGGACGAAGAGAGCACCATCACGAGCCCCAGCACGGTGAGCAGGGCGGTGCAGCCGCTGATGAGCAGGACCGACAGGTCGAGGGCGCGGCGGCCCTCGAGGACCCGCCACATCCGGCGCAGGATCCGCTCCCGGTGCTCGGGGGCGTCGTCGTCCGCGCGGGGGCGGACCGGGCGGAGCTCGATCGGGGACATGGCCCTCCTCACGGGGGAAGCGAGACGGTCGGGTGGCGGCGGGTCAGTCGGCGTCGGGCGCGGCGTCGTCGTGCACGTCCCAGCCGTGCTCGCGCATCAGCCCGGCAACGGCCTCGATGAACGCGTCGCCGCGGGCCGCGTAGGAGCGGAACTGATCCATCGACGCCGCGGCGGGCGCCATGAGCACGATGTCGCCGGGGCGGGCCAGGCCGTCGGCCACACGCACCGCCTCGGCCATCACGGCCGCACCGTCGGCGGGGCCGGTGCCGTCGGCCGCGGCGAGGGGGGCGTGGACGGGGACCTCGGGGGCGTGCGCGGCCAGGGCCGCGCGCAGGGCGGAGGTGTCCCGGCCCAGGAGCACCACCGCGCGGAGCCGGTGGGCGTGCGCGGCCACCAGCTCGTGATAGGTCACGCCCTTGGGCAGGCCGCCGGCCAGCCACACCACGGAGCTGAACGCCGCCAGCGACGCGTCCGCGGCGTGGGGGTTCGTCGCCTTGGAGTCGTTGACCCACATGACGTCGCGTGAGGTGGCCACGAGCTGGATGCGGTGCTCTCCGCGGTCGTAGGAGCGCAGGCCCTCGGCCACGGCCGCGGGGCTCACCCCGACGGCCCGGGTCAGCGCCGCCGCGGCGGCCGCGTTGGCCACGGTGTGGCGCGGCGCCACCGGGCCCAGGTCGGCGCGCTCGGCCAGGGCGATCGCCTCGTGGCGCCGGTTGTCCAGGAACGCACGGTCCACGAGGATCCCGTCCACGACGCCGATGTCGGACAGGCCCGGGGTGTCCGTGGTGAAGCCGATCGCGCGGCAGCCCTCCTGGACGTCCGCGCGCTCCACGAGGGTGCGGGTCAGCGGGTCCTGCTCGTTGAACACGCAGGCCACCCGCGTGTTCGCATACACCTTGCCCTTGGCGGCGGCGTACTCCTCCATCGAGCCGTGCCAGTCCACGTGGTCCTCGGCCAGGTTCAGCACCGCAGACGACGCCGGGGCCAGGCCGTGCGTCCAGTGCAGCTGGAAGCTGGAGAGCTCGAGGGCGAGCACGTCGAAGCCCTGCGGGTCGCGGATCGCGTCGAGCACGGGGGTGCCGACGTTGCCGCAGGCCACCGCCCGGCGCCCGTCGGCCCGCAGGATGGCCTCGACCATCGTCACGGTCGTCGTCTTGCCGTTCGTGCCCGTCAGGCACACCCAGTCGGCGGTCTTCCGGCCGGCGCGCTCGCGCAGCCGCCAGGCGAGTTCGACGTCGGACCAGATCGGCAGGCCCGCCGCGTGGGCGGCCATCAGCAGCGGCTGGTCCGGCCGCCAGCCCGGGGAGGTCACGACGAGGTCCGCGGCGGCGCCGTCGACCTCGGGCAGCGCCTGCGTGGCCGCCCGGTCCAGCAGGACCTCGCGGACCCCCACGATCCGCAGGGTCTCGGCGCGCGCCCGGTTCTCCGGCCCGTCATCGCCTTCCACCACCACGACGGCGGCGCCCAGCTCGGCCAGGGTGTCGGCCACGGAGAAGCCGGTGAGGCCCAGGCCCGTGACGACGACACGCAGGCCGGCCCACCCCGGAGCGTCCCAGGACGTGAGGTCGGCGGTGCGGGCGGTGTCGGCGCGGGGCCGGCGCACCGGTGCGGGCGCGGCGTCGGACGCGGGGCCGGTCACGGGGTCACCCCCGCGAGGCCGCCCTGGCGGATGAGCCAGTCGCCGTAGAAGATCGCGAGCCCCACGGTGACGCACATCAGGGACAGCAGCCAGAAGCGGACCACGACGGTCACCTCGGCCCAGCCCTTGAGCTCGAAGTGGTGCTGCAGCGGCGCCATGAGGAACACGCGCTTGCCGCCGGAGACCTTGAACCAGCCCACCTGGATGATGACGGAGAGGGTGATCGCGACCATGAGGCCGGCCAGCACGGCCACCAGGATCTCGGTGCGCGTGAAGATCGCGAAGCCGGCCAGGGCGCCGCCCAGGCCCAGGGAGCCGGTGTCCCCCATGAAGATCTTGGCCGGGGAGGTGTTCCACCAGAGGAAGCCCAGCAGGCTGCCCGTGAGGATCGCCGCGAGCAGGGCGAGGTCCATGGGGTCGCGGACCTCGTAGCAGCCGCGGGTGCCCTCGAGCGCGCAGGACTGGCTCGACTGGAAGAGCGATATCAGGACGTAGGCGCCCGTGATCATGGCGGTGGCGCCCGTGGCGAGCCCGTCGAGGCCATCCGTGAGGTTCACGGCGTTCGTGGTGGCGGTGGTGATGAGGTTCGACCAGATCACGAACAGGATGACGCCGATCGCGGGTCCGGCGAAGGCCAGGTCGAGCCACGGGATGTCCCGGGCGAAGGAGATCGCCGTCGAGGCGGGGGTCAGGCCCCGCTCGTCCGGGAAGTTCAGGGCGAGGACCGCGAAGGCGGTGCCGATCAGGGCCTGGAGGATGATCTTGCCGCGCGGCGTCAGGCCGAGCGAGCGCTGCTTCGTGATCTTCGTGAAGTCGTCCACGAAACCGACGAAGGCCATGCCCACCGTGAGCAGCAGCAGGATCAGGCCGGAGGCCGTGGGCCCGCCGAAGTCGACGCCGAACACCGCGAGCAGCCCGTGGGTGATCAGGTACGCCAGCACCATGGAGCCGATGATGACCGCGCCGCCCATCGTGGGCGTGCCGCGCTTGGTCTTGTGGGTGGTCGGGCCGTCGTCGCGGACGAACTGGCCGTATCCGCGCTTGACGAGGAACCTGATGAACAGCGGGGTGCCGACGGCCGAGAGGACCAGGCCGAGCACGCCGCCGATGAGCAGTCCGATCACGGTCGGGACTCCTTCGGGGAGGCGGAGGGGGCGGCGACGGCGTCGGCCGTGGCGAGGCGCTCGCCGAGGGCCGCGAGCCCGACGCCGTTGGAGGACTTGACGAGGACGAGGTCGCCGGGGCGCAGGTGCTCGGCGAGGAACGCCTCGGCCTGCGCGGCGTCGTCGACGAAGTGCGCCTCCTCGCCCCAGCTGCCCTCGTTGAGGGCGCCGATGTAGAGCGGCCGGGCTCCGGCGCCCACCACCAGCAGCTGGGCGATGTTCAGGCGCACCACGGACTCGCCCACGAGGGTGTGCTCACGGACGCGGGCATCGCCGAGCTCGAGCATCTCCCCCAGGACGGCCCAGGTGCGGCGGCCGCTGGAGCGGCCGAGGGTGGCCAGCGTCCGCAGCGCGGCGCGCATGGACTCGGGGTTGGCGTTGTACGCGTCGTTGATGATCGTGACGCCGTCCGCGCGGTCGGTGCGCTCCATCCGGAAGCGGCTGGCGGGCCCGAGCCCGTCGAGACCACGGGCGATCTCGGCCGGGTCCATGCCGGCGGCGTGGGCGGCCGCGGCGGCGGCCAGCACGTTGTGCACGTGGTGCAGGCCGGTCAGTCCGGAGGCGACCGGATGCCGCACGGCGGCCTCATCCGTCCCGACCTGCAGGTCGAAGACGGGGCGCTCCTGGTCGTCGGCTCGCACGTCCCGTGCGGCGACGAGTCCCGACGCGCGGCCGGCGGCCACGTCCTCGGCCGCGCGGGCGACGCCCCGCTCGTCCGCGGTGAACCAGGTGATCGGGGCGGCGGTCCGTGCCGCCATGCCGGCGACACGCTCGTCGTCGAGGTTGAGGACGGCGACGCCCTCGGGGCCGAGGGCCTCCACGAGCTCGCCCTTGGTGCGCGCGATGTTCGCCACGCCGCCGAAGCTGCCCGCATGGGCGGTGCCCACCATGAGCACGACGCCGATGTCCGGGCGCACGATGTCGCAGAGGTACGCGATGTTGCCGACGTGGTCCGCGCCCATCTCGACCACGAGGAAGCGCGTGTCCAGCTCCGCCCGGAACACCGTGAGCGGCACGCCGACCTCGCCGTTGTACGAGCCGACCGGTGCGACGGTGGGGCCCTGGGTGGCCAGCAGGGCAGCGAGCAGGTCCTTGGTGGTGGTCTTGCCGGCCGAGCCGGTGATGCCGATGACGGTGGTCGGGGAGTGCCCCCGGACGCGGCGCACGACCTCCCGGGCGAGCGCGCCCATCGCGAGCACGGCGTCCTCGACGATGATCGCCGGGTGCGCGGCGCCGTCGGGGGCGTGCGTGGCGCGCTCGGCGAGCACGGCGGCGGCGCCGGCACCCAGCGCGGCGTCGATGAAGTCGTGGCCGTCGGCGCGCTCCCCCGGCTTCGCCACGTAGAGCGTGCCCTCGGCGGTGACCTCCCGCGAGTCGGGGGTGACGTGCACCAGCACGGTGGCGGGGTCGAGGGTGGCCGAGAGCGTGCCGGACACGGCCTCGGCGATCTGGGCTGCGGTGAGAGCGATCATGACTCGATGACCTTACCCTCGCGGGCGGGGCCGGAGCCCGAGGCGGAGGCCGCCGCGACACGGGCGGCCAGGGCCTCGCGCAGGGCCACCCGGTCGTCCAGCGGGACGAGCTCGCCGTCGTAGTCCATCGTGGTCTCGTGCCCGCGGCCGGCCAGGAGGATGCCGTCCTGCGGCCCCGCCAGCTCCACGGCGCGGCGGATGGCCGTGGCACGGTCGGCCACCTCCTCGATCACGACCGTGCGGCCCTCCTCCCGCGCGATGCGGTCGGCCTCGGCGCGGGCGCCGGCGAGGATGTGGGCGCGGATCGGGGCCGGGTCCTCCGAGTGGGGGGTGTCGTCGGTGACGATCAGCACATCCGCCGCCCGGGCCGCGATCGCGCCCATCACGGGCCGCTTGTCACGGTCACGGTCGCCGGCGGAGCCGAACACGATCAGGGTGCGGCCGCGCGTCCCGGCCGCCGCCCGGGCGTCGGCGAGGGAGCGCAGCGCCTGGACCATGCCGTCCGGGTTGTGCGCGAAGTCGACGACGGCGTCCGGCTCGCGGCCCACGACCTCCATCCGCCCCGGGACGGCGGCAGCCAGAGGGCCCTCCCCCGCGGGCACGTCCAGGACCGCGGCGAGCGCGTCCAGGTGCTCCTCCCCCACGGCGTGCAGCACGAGCAGAACCGCGAGGGCCGCGTTGGCCACGTTGAAGCGGCCCGGCAGACCGACGGAGGCCCGCAGCTCCCGGCCCGTGGCCGCGTGGCGCAGCGTGAAGCGGTGGCCGAGGCCGTCCGGCGCGAGCTCGGCGACCTCCCAGTCCGCCCGGAGGCCGGGGTCGTGTTCGGCCAGGGCGCCCGGCGTCGGCGCGGCCGGCCCGAGGGCGAGCGTGGTGACGGGAGCGCCGGCGGCCCGGGCCATGGCGACGCCCCAGCGGGGCCCCTCGCCGCCGTCGAGCGTGATGACGGCGTGGTCGGTGCGAGCGGGGTCGAACAGACCGGCCTTGGCCGCGAAGTACTCCTGCATCGAGCCGTGCATGTCCAGGTGGTCCTGGGTCAGGTTGGTGAACCCGGCCACCGCGTAGCGCAGGCCGGCGATCCGCTGGTACGCCACGGCGTGGGAGGAGACCTCCATGACGGCGGTGTCCACCTCCTCCTCGCGCATGAGCGCCATGAGGGCGTGCAGCTGGGTGGCCTCGGGCGTGGTGAGCGTGGAGGGGACCTCCCGCTCCCCCGCGCGGATCAGGATCGTGCCCACGATGCCCGACCGGCGCCCCAGGGCCTCGAGCAGGGCGGCGGCGAGGAAGCTCGTGGTGGTCTTGCCGTTGGTGCCGGTCACGCCGAGCAGGCGCGGGCCGGTGTCGCCCCCGCCGCCGTAGACGCGGGCCGCCACGGTGCCGGCGGCGGTGCGCACGGCGTCGACCTCGAGCACCGGGACGTCGGCCAGGCCCTGCTCCGCCAGGAGCGCGCGGCCCGCCGCGTCCGTCAGGACGCCGACGGCGCCGGCCTCCAGCGCCGTGGCCGCGAACGCCGCGCCGTGGGCGCGCGCCCCCGGAACGGCGACGTAGAGGTCGCCCGGGCGCACGACACGCGAGTCGAGGCTGACCCCCGTGACGCCGTCGGCCGGGGCCGCGCCGTGGACGTGGGCCGCGATCCCCGCCTCGGCCAGCGCCTGTGCGAGGGCGGGCCAGGCCGCGGCGGGGGTGTGGGAGGGCCGGAAGGCGGCGTCCTGCTGGGCCGGGGTCAGCGGCGCAGGGGGGTCGCTCGGAGTGGTCATGGGGGTGCTCCTGGGGTGCTCGGGGCCGGCGGCGTGGGTCACCACGGCCGGTCCTGCGGATCGTCCACGAAGACGCGGTAGTCGTTCGGCTCGGCTCCGGTGGCGGGCACGTCCGCCTGGCGGAGCATGTACTCCATGATCGTGGCGGCCGCGACGGACACGTCTCGGGAGCCCTGCTTCGACGGCGGCCGATGCATGGACACGGACACCACGAAGCGGGGGTCGTCGAGCGGGGCGACGGCGGTGAAGCCGAGGTTGTAGCCGTCGTACGTGCCGGTGTCGCTCGCAGCCTCGGCGGTGGAGGACTTGCCGCCCACGCGATACCCGGGGATCGCGGCGGCCTTGCTGGTGCCCTGCGTCACGACGGTCTCCATCATGCGGAGCATCTGCGCAGCCGTCTCCTCGGAGACCACGCGGTGGGGCTCCGCGGACGTCTCCCAGCGCTTCTCCGCGCCGTCGCCGTCCACCGTGGCGTCGATCAGCCGGGCCGGGATCAGCACGCCGCCGTTGGCGAGGGCCTGATACATCTGGGCGGTGTGCAGGGTGGTCTGGGTGTAGCCCTGGCCGAAGGCCGTGGTCAGGCGCTGGCGGCCGTCCCACTGTTCGGGCGGGACGAGGACGCTGCCCGCCTGCTGCGGCAGGCCGAGGTCGATGGGCTGGCCGACCCCGAAGGAGCGCATGTACTCGTAGCGCTGCTCGTCCGTGATCTTCTCGGCGATCTGCACCGTGCCCGTGTTGTAGGAGCGCGCGTAGATGCCTGCGACGGTCATGTCGAACGTCGGGTGCGGGGAGAAGTCCCGGATGGTCTGCCCGTCGAAGTCCTGGCTGCTGGGGACGGTGAAGCCGTCCGTGGCGGTGACCTTCCCGGCGTCGACGGCGGCCGCGATCGGCAGCGCCTTGCCCGTGGAGCCCGGCTCGTACGGGGTGCTCATCACGGTGGAGGTGCGGAAGTTCCCCTCGGTGGCGTCGGGGTCGGCGGGGTCCACCGTGGTGGAGTCCGCCATGACGATCACGTCGCCCGTCTTCACGTCCATCACGACGGCGTTCGCCCACTCCGCGTCGTACTCGGCGGCGAGGGCGCCGAGGGTCTCCTGCGCGAACCACTGGGCGTCCTTGTCCACGGTCAGGCGCAGGTCGGCGCCGTCCACGGCCGGAACCTCCTCGAGCGGGGCGTTGGGGATGCGGATGCCGTCTGCGCCCACCTCGAACGTGCGGGTGCCCGGGGTGCCGGTCATGACGTCGTCCTGGCTGAGCTCGAGGCCCTCGAGGGCGGTGCCGTCACCGCCCATGAAGCCGATGATGCTGCCGGCGACCGACCCGTTCGGGTAGGTGCGGCGGTCCACCGCCTCGGAGAGCAGGCCCGGCACGTTGAGCGCCATGGCCTTGTCCCGGACCTCCGGGGTCACGGAGCGACGCACCACGGCGTACGGGCGGGAGCCGATGGTGGCCTCGCGCACCTCCTCCTCCGTCATGCCGAGCACCTCGGCCAGGCTGGCCAGGCGGGAGTCCACGTCCACGAGCACGGTCTCCCGGGCCTCGCGGTCCCATTCGTTGAAGTCCTTGACGAGGCGCTGGTCCACGACGATGTCGTAGCGGCGCACGCTGGCGGCCAGCACGTCGCCGTCGCGGTCCAGGATGGACCCGCGCTGCGGCAGGGTCTCCTGGTGGGTCAGGCGCTGGTCCATGGCCGCCGCGGCCTGCCCCGTGGGGTCGATGCCCTGCACGTAGACGAGCCGCAGTGCGAGCCCGCCGAGCAGGACGAAGACGAGCAGGAGAAGGATGCGGGTGCGCACGGCGGGGTGCCCGGGAGCGGGCCCGACCGTCGATCCGCCGCGGGGAAGGTGCGAGGCGGGACGGTCGATCAACGGTCGGCGGCGTCCTGGTCGGGGGCGGCGGAGGCGTCCTCGCCGCCGAGGGTGCGCGGTCCCTCGATCTCGTCCTGGCCGTCGCCGGCCGTCCCCTGGCGGACCGCGTCCGCGTCCGCCGGCGGCGCGACGTAGGTGGCGGAGATGTCGCCGTCCTGGGCCGCCTGGGCCTCGCCGCTGAACTGGCCCGTGCCCGCGTCCACGGAGGCGGTGCCGGCGGGGGCGACCATCCCGAGGGCGTCGGCGCGCGCGGCCAGGTTCTGCGGCGCCTCGAGGTGGCCCACCTGTTCGGCCAGCCGCTCATTGGTCTCGGTGACGGCCTGCTGCTCCTGGCGCAGGTCCAGGAGGGCGTACTGCCGGTTGGACATCGTGATGTTCATGACGAGCACCGCCGCGAGCGCGGCGAGCACCACGAGGACGCACAGCACGGTCACGCCGGAGCGGGATCGGGGCAGCGGGGCGGGCACCACCGAGAGCGGCGTGCGCTCCTGCGGAGTCGGCCGCGCAGGGGCGACGGGGGTCGACCCGGGGCGCAGCGACTCTGCGATCCGTGCGTGTGCGGCCATGCTCATCTCCTCGTGCAGCGTCATGCCGTGGTCCTGGACGTCCTGATCTTCTCAACCGCACGCACTCTCGCGGAGGAGGCGCGACGGTTCTCGGAGATTTCTTCTTCGGTGGGCTTCTCGGTGCCGCGGGTGAGCACCCGCACCACGGGTTCGTGCTCCTCCAGCACCACTGGGAACCCCGGGGGCGCCGTGGACGTGGCCCACGCGCTCAGGTGCCGCTTCGTGATGCGGTCTTCGAGGGAGTGGTAGCTCATCACCACGAGGCGCCCGCCCACGTGGAGGGCGTCGAGGATGGCGGGCACGGCGGCGTCGAGGATGTCGAGCTCCTCGTTCACGGCGATGCGCAGGGCCTGGAAGGTGCGCTTGGCCGGGTGCCCGCCGGTTGCCCCCGCGGCGACGGGGACGGCCGAGCGGATCACCTCGACGAGGCGGCCGGTGGTCTCGATGGGGGCCTCGTCGCGGGCCCGGACGATGGCCCGTGCGATGGGGCCGGCGAAGCGCTCCTCGCCGTCGCGACGGATGATGCGGCGCAGCTCCTGCTCGTCCAGCTCCGCCACGAGCGTCGCGGCGGAGCGCTCGGCGGTGTCGTCCATGCGCATGTCCAGCGGAGCGTCGTAGGAGTAGGCGAAGCCGCGCTCCCGGTCGTCCAGCTGGTAGGAGGACACACCGAGGTCGTAGAGCGCGGCGTCGACCTTCGTGACGCCCGCGGCGGCCATGGCCTCGGGCACCCGGTCGTAGGTGCCGTGGAAGGGGATCAGGCGCTCGGCGAGGGGGCCGAGGCGCTCGACGGCCATGGCCTGGGCGTGGACGTCGCGGTCGATGCCGATGACGCGCAGGTGGGGGAACCGGGTCAGCAGGGCCTCGGTGTGCCCGCCCATGCCCAGCGTGCCGTCGACGGCGACGGGCGTACGGCCGGCCTCGAGCGCGGCCTGGACGGCGGGGGCGAGGAGGTCGACGACGCGGTCCCGCATCACGGGCAGGTGGCGGTCCTCGGGGCGCGGCTGGCCTGCGTCCACTCTCGACCTCCTGCTCACATCGCGGTCCTGGCGGACCTCGGGCGGGATCCCCATCCGTCCGCCGCCGCGCCTGGCCCAGGGGAAGACGGGTCAGGTGCGGCGGCGTCGGCTGGAGGTCTCGCTCGAGGTCGGGTGGTCATGGTCAGAAGACGCCGGGCAGGACGTCCTCGTCGGTCTCGGAGAAGGCGGCTTCCTGCTCGGCGAGGTAGGTGTTCCAGGACTCCGAGTCCCAGATCTCCACTCGCGTCCCCGCGCCGATCACGGTCACGTCCCGGTCCAGCCCCGCGTACTGTCGCAGCGGCGCCGGCACGGTCACCCGACCCTGCTTGTCCGGGACCTCGTCCGACGCCCCCGAGAGGAAGACGCGGATGTAGTCACGGGCCTGGCGGGAGGACAGTGGAGCCGACCTCATCTGCTCGTGGACCCGCTCGAACTCACGAGCGCTGAACACGTAGATGCAGCGCTCCTGACCCCGGGTCAGGACCAGCCCCTCCGCCAGCTCCTCGCGGAACTTGGCGGGGAGGATCAGCCGGGACTTCTCGTCGAGCCGGGGGGTGTACGTGCCCAAGAACACGGCAGACCCCCTGGCTCGTCGAGCGGTCCCTCCCGACCAAGGTCGGGACCCATGCTCTCTCCTTCCCTCCACATTACCCCACTTCCCTCCACCATCAACCCCGGACGCGGGTCCCGGCGCCACGGGCGTGTCGAGGCCCCCCGAGTCCGGCGCGCCATCCCGCGGGTCCCGGGGCCGGCGTCGCCGTGGAGGGACGTGGAGGACCGGTGGGCCCCGGTGGAGGGCCGCGGCGACGACGGAGCCTCGGGCAGCGGAAAGGCCCCGATCCGGAGCGGATCGGGGCCTGGAGTGGAGGATAGTGGGGGCCCGGCGGGCCAGGCGCTCAGTCGCCTCCGGCGCGCCGCTCGTCCCAGCGCCGCTCGAGGCGGCCCATGAAGTCGCCGCCTCCCTGCCGTCGCGGTGCGCCCGACCGGCGGGCCTCCGGGCCCGAGGCCCCGGAGGCGACGGCGCGCGGCCGCGTGGTCAGCAGGAAGATGCCGGCCCCGATGACGACGACGCCGAGCACGCCCAGGAGGATCGCGTGGTTGGCGACCCCGAGGACCACGACGAGCAGCCCGACCACGGCGAGGACGGCCCCGGCCACGACGCGACCCACGGGCAGCCGATGCCGCCCCGTGTCCGCCATCTGGGTGGCCAGCCGGGGGTCCTCGGTGCGCAGCTGCTGCTCCAGCTGGTCCAGCATCCGCTGCTCATGCTCTGAGAGGGGCATGGCGACTCCTTCGAACGCGGCCTCCGACACCTCCGGGACCGGGAGGGGACGCCCGCGCGTCCGACTTGCCCTCCAGGATAGGACCTGCCGCCCCACCCTAGCCAGGTGGCGACGTCGCCGGCCCCGGAACCCCTCACTCCCGGTCCGGGCCTCCGGGGCCCGGCCGCGGCGCGTCCCGGCGGGCGTCGGCGCGGGCCTCGCGGCGACCCAGCAGCGACGCCGGCCGCACGGCCGCCGTCGGGAAGCGCCGGGCGACGGCGTCCAGGGCGGCCTCGGCACCGGCCCAGTCGCCCGCCTCCGACGCCTCGCCCTCCGTCCCCCAGGCGGGACCGCCGAAGAGCGCCTCCTGGGCCGGGGGCTGATCGGCCTCGTCCCCGAGGCGCTCGGCGCGCACGCCCACGAGCCGGACCGGATGCGGCCGTTCGGCGTGCAGCTCGCGGACGAGTCGCCGCGCCGGGCCGAGGAGGTCGTGGCCCGTGGCGGTCGGCCGGGCGAGGCGGGCGGTGCGGCTGCGGACCGACCCGTCCGGCGCCTTGAGGCGGACTGTGACCGCGCCGGCGGTGGCCTGCTCCGCACGCAGCCGGGCCGCGACCCGGTGGCACAGGCGCAGGACCTCCGGGTCGACGCCCGCGACGTCGACGGGGTCGACGTCGAAGGTGTGGTCCGCACCGATGCTGCGGGCCGCCGGGCGCGGGGCGACGGGACGCGGGTCGATGCCCCGGGCGAGCGACGCCCACTCCCGGCCGGCGGCCCCGAACGACGCCTCCAGTCGCGCGGGGTCCACCCGGGCGAGGTCGCCGATGGTCGCCACCCCCCGCCGGGCGAGCCGCTCGGCCGCCTTGGGGCCCACGCCCCACAGCCGGCCCACGGGCAGCGGATGGAGGAAGTCCAGGGTGCGCTCCGGCGGCACGATCAGCAGGCCGTCGGGCTTGGCCGCGGTGGACGCCGTCTTGGCCACGAACTTCACGGCCGAGCCGCCCACGGTGCACGGCAGCCCCAGCGCGGAGCGGACGCGCTCCCGGATCAGGTGGCCGATGTGCTCGGGCGGGCCGAGCCGACGGCGCGCGCCGGCGACGTCGAGGAACGCCTCGTCCACGCTGAGCTGCTCCATCACGGGGGTCACGTCCGCGAGCACGGCCATCACCTCGGCGGAGACGGCCCGGTAGAGCTGCTGGCGCGGCGGGATGACCACGAGGGGCGGGCACAGGGCGCGGGCGTGCGCCAGGGGCATCGCCGAGCGGACCCCGTAGGCCCGCGCCGCGTACGAGGCGGAGAGCACCACGGACCGGCCGCTCGGGGCGGCGACGGCGGCGGGACGCCCCTCGAGGTCGGGCCGTTCGCGCAGCTCGACGGACAGGAAGAACGCGTCCATGTCCACGTGGAGGATCGTCGCCTCATCGCGGGGTGCAGCGGGCGCGGTCTCGGACATGGACCGAGCCTATCCGGGACCGGCGATCCGTCGCGCGGCGCGGCTAGGGTGGGGCCATGCCCGCCGACGTCGCCGTCCCCCGCCCCCGTCCCGCCGACCAGGACCGCTTCCGCGCCGCCGTCGCCGACGCCCTCGACCGCCTGCTGGCGGAGCACCGGGACCTCGCCCGGGACGTCCACCCGCTGACCGCGCCCCTCGTGGACGCGATCGCGGACCTGACCGCGGGCGGCAAGCGCCTGCGCGCCGTCCTGGCCTGGCTCGGCTGGCGGGCGGCCGGTGGCGAGGCGGAGGACCCCCGCATCGCCGAGGCGGGGGCGGCGTTCGAGCTGTTCCAGGCCGCGGCGCTGATCCACGACGACATCCTGGACCGCTCGGACACCCGCCGCGGGATGCCCAGCGTGCACCGCCGCTTCGAGTCCCTCCACCGGGAGGCGGGCTGGCGGCACGCCGCGGAGCACTTCGGCGTCTCCGCCGCGATCCTCGCCGGCGACGTCGCGCTGGGGATGAGCGAGACGGCCTTCGCGCGCGTGCTCGCCGGCACGCCCCGGGAGGACCGGGCGCGGGTCGAGCTCGAGCGGATGCGCTTCGGCGTGATGGCGGGTCAGTACCTCGACGTGGTGGCCGAGATGGCCCCGGCGGCGCGCGACGCCCGCGAGGCCGAGGCGGCCGCCGAGGCGGTGGTGGAGCACAAGTCGGCGCGCTATTCGGCGGTGCACCCGCTCGCCCTCGGGGGGCTGCTGGCGGGGGCGGACGACGGGCTGGTGACCGCGTTCGCCCGGGTGTCGCTGCCGTTCGGCATGGCCTTCCAGTACCGGGACGACCTGCTCGGCGTGTTCGGCGACCCGGCGACCACGGGCAAGCCCGCGGGCGACGACCTGCGGGAGGGCAAGCAGACCGTGCTCATCGCCCGCGCCGTCGAGCTGCTCGCCCCGGACGAGGCCGCCGCGCTCGACGCGGACCTCGGCGACCCGGACCTCGGTGCGGACCGGGTGGCCCACTGGCAGGGCGTCCTCGAGGCGTGCGGCGCGCGCCGGGCCGTCGAAGAGCGGGTCGCGGCGCTCTCGCACGAGGCGGCCGGGGCCGTGGCGGGCCTGCTCGCGCACGGCGTCCCCGAGGACGTCAGCGCCGAGCTCACGCAGCTGATCGACGCCTACACGTCGCGCCGCCACTGAGCGGCACGGACCCCGCGGGCTAAGGCCGCCCGCGGGGCCGGCTCACCAGGCCAGGGCCTGGGCGCGACGCCGGATCTCGGTCTTCCGGCCGTCCCGGAGTGCGTCGATGGGCCGGCCGGGCAACGACTCGTCCTCGGTGAACAGCCAACGGAGGGCCTCCTCGTCGGAGAAGCCGGCGTCGGCCAGCAGCACGAGCGTGCCCTGCAGGGAGTCGAGCACGCCGGTCTCGGTGAGGAACAGGGCCGGCACGGACCGCACCGCGGGCTCGGGACGACGCACGGCCAGCAGGCGGCGATCATGCACGAGGTTGTGGACGCGGGTCACGCGCTGGTCGAGGTGCTCCGCCACGTCGGGCACGGAGAGCCACTCGCCCACGAGGGCGTCGAGCTCGGCGGGGATCGCGTCAGCGGGGACCGGGGTGTCGGAGGAAGTGGTGCTCACAGGCGCCAGCCTACGTGGCCGCCGACGGGCCCGGCCCATCGCGCCCCGGACGGCATGGATCTCAGTATGGTCACGAAGATCACATTCCGATAACATCGCCGAGGCTCCATGGCCGGGCGCCGACGTCGTCGGTCGACCGCGGGGGCCACGGGTCCCACCCGTCACTTCCCCGTCGTGTTCCATCCATCCGATCCGATGCCGAGGTCTGCCGTGCCCCACACCCCCGTCCGCTCCCGCTGCCTGCGCTCCGTCCTGACCGGCGGCGCGGTGCCCCTGCTGCTGCTCACCGGTCTGCCCGCCCAGGCCCACGCCCAGGAGGCGGCGGTGCACACCGTGCGCCCGGGCGACTCCCTCACCCGGATCTCGGCCGCCCGCGGCGTCTCCGTCGCCGACCTGCTGCGGTTCAACGGCCTGGGCCTGGAGACCGTGCTCTACCCGGGTGACGAGCTCCGCCTGACCGGCGCGGCGGCCCCGGCCCCGGCCGCGGGGACCTACACGGTGCAGCCGAACGACGGGTGGTGGGTCATCGCCCGCCGCACCGGCGTCTCCGCCGCGCAGCTGCAGCGGCTCAACGGCATGAGCGCGTCGAGCATGCTCCACCCGGGCATGGTCCTGACCACGCAGCGCACGGCCGCCGCACCGAAGGCCCCCGCGTCGCCCGCCCCGACCACGACCCCCGCCACCGCGCCGGCGTCGACGACCCCGACGGCGGCCGGCGGGACGGTCCGGTACACCGTGGTCTCCGGCGACTCCCTCTGGGGGATCTCCCAGCGGTTCGAGGTCTCCATCCCCCGTCTGCGCGAGCTCAACGGCCTGACGCGGGCCTCGACGCTGCACCCCGGCGACGTGCTCGTGATCTCCGACGGCACCCTCGAGGTGGAGCCGGTCTCGGCCGTCCAGGCGGTCGGCGACACCTTCCTCGGGCGCACCTACGCGCCGCACGTGACGGCCTCGGCGAACGAGAACCTGCGCCTGCTGCGCTCCGTCCCGCAGCCCACCCCCGAGCAGATGCAGCAGATCGTCCGCGAGACCGCCGAGCGGATGGGCGTGGACCCTCGCCTGGCCCTGGGCCACGCGTACACCGAGTCCCGCTTCCGCATGGCCTCGGTCTCCCCCGGCAACGCCGTGGGGGCGATGCAGGTCATCCCGATCACGGGCGAGTTCGCCTCGGAGCTGGTGGGCCGCGAGCTGAACCTGCTGGACCCCCACGACAACGCGGTGGCCGGCGTCGCGTTCATCAAGTACGTGCAGGACCGCACCCCCACCCTCGATGAGGGCATCGGGGCCTACTACCAGGGCCTCGGCGGGGTGCTGGACAGCGGCCTGAACCCGGAGGCACGGGACTACGTGGCCAAGGTGCGCGCCGCGATGGCGATGTTCTGATCCGCCGGCGGCGGACCGCCCCGAGGGGTCCGCCGCCTGTCCTACCCTGGGACGATGAGCAGCGCACGCCGCGACCCCCTCGTGGGGGGCATCGTCGACGGCCGCTACCGGGTCGTCGAGCGGCTGGCCCGGGGCGGCATGTCCACCGTCTACCTGGCCGTGGACGAGCGTCTCGACCGCCAGGTGGCGCTCAAGGTCATGCACCCGCACCTGGCGGAGGACCCCGTCCTCGTCGGCCGGTTCGAGCAGGAGGCCAAGACGACGGCGCGGCTGTCCCATCCGCACGTCGTCGCGGTCCTGGACCAGGGCCACACCGAGGCCGAGGACGGCGACGTGCTGGCCTACCTCGTGATGGAGCACGTGCCCGGCCGCACGCTGCGCACCGTCATCCGGGACCGTGCACCGCTCTCGCCCCGGGAGGCGCTGCGATTCCTGCGTCCGCTCGTCGACGGCCTGGCCGCCGCGCACGGCGCCGGACTGGTGCACCGGGACGTGAAGCCCGAGAACGTGCTCGTCCGCGACGACGGCCGGGTGACGGTCGCGGACTTCGGCCTGTCCCGCGCCGCCACGGCCCACACCATGGCCGGGCAGGCCGTCGTGGGCACACCCGCCTATCTCGCCCCCGAGCACATCGCCGGGGCGCCCGCCGACGCCCGTTCCGACGTGTACGCCGTGGGCATCATCCTGTTCGAGCTGCTCACGGGCCGCCAGCCGTACACCGCGGCGACCGCGCTGCAGGTCGCCTACCGGCACGTCCACGAGCGGGTCCCCGTGCCGTCCACGCTGCACCCCGGGCTCCCCGAGGACCTCGACGACCTCGTGCTGTGGTGCACCGAGCCGGACCCGGCCGACCGGCCCGCCGGTGCCGGCGAGCTCCTGCACCGCATCGAGGCCGTGGCGGCGGGCCTGGACCCCGACGCACCGGACCGCCGCCCCGCCGCGCAGCCCGCCGAGGGCCCGGGCGCGGACCCGGCCCCGGCCGGCCCCGCCGCCGATGGCCTCGAGGATGCGGCCCCGGACGGGAACCTGGAGACCCGGGCCCTCGACGCCGGCGACCACCACGCGACGCGCGTGCTCCCCGCCCTGGCCGAGTCCGACCTCGACGAGGACATGACCGACGTCATCGACACCCGTGTGGCGACGCACGGGGGCGACCCGCGGCCCGCCGCGCGCCCGGCGGAGCCGATCGGCCCGCTCGGGCTCGACCCCGCTCCGGCGGACCGGCATCCGGGGCGCGGCTCCCGGCGGCGGCTGCGTCGGGCGGCCCGCCGCCCCGCCCTCGACCTCGGCCAGGGCACCGGCCGGGCCGCGGCGATCGGCGCGGCCGTGACCCTGCTGCTCACCGGCGTCGCCCTGCTGCTGGGCTGGACGCTGGGCTCCGGCGGCCTCGGAGTCGGTGGTGTGGCGGTGGTCCCCGACCTCGACGGGCTGGCCCGGGAGGCGGCGGAGGAACGGCTGACCGCCGCGGGCTTCACCGCGGCGGTCACGGCCCGGCATGACGAACTCCGCACGGAGGGCACGGTCGTCGCCAGCTCACCCGCGGCCGGGGAGCCGGCGGGGCGCGGCGCCCCCGTCGAGCTCACCGTCTCCGCCGGCCCCGCGCCGGTGCCGGTGCCCGACCTGACCGGCGTCGTGATCCGGCAGGCCCACGGCGTGGCCCGGGACGCCCGATTCACCGTGGAGGTCGCGGAGCGCCGCACCGATCCCGCAGTGCCGGCCGGGGCCGTGATCGAGCAGCACCCGGCCCCCGGCGAGCAGGCGACGCCGGGCACCGCGGTCCGCGTGGTGCTCTCCGAGGGCCGCGCCGTGCGCCCGGTGCCGGACATGACCGGGCAGGATCCGGAGACGGCGCACACGACGCTGGCGGACGAGGGCTGGGACGCCCGCGTGCATCGCCTGCCGCTGCCGCTCTCCGCCCGGGGCGAGTCCCGGGTCCTGCACCAGTCCCCCGCCGCCGGGACCGCGCTGCCGGAGGGCACCGCGGTCCACGTCTGGGTCGGCTGAGCCGGGGCGTGCCCGGCCGCGCGGTCAGGCCCGCGGCGCGCGGCGCTCGGGGTGCGAGAGGGCCTCGGTGACCTTGAACGCCATCTCCAGGGACTGCTGGTGGTTCAGCCGCGGGTCGCACAGCGTCTCGTAGCGGGCGTCGAAGTCGGCCTCGTTGATCGGGTCGGAGCCGCCCAGGCACTCGGCGACGTCGTCGCCGGTCAGCTCGACGTGCATGCCGCCCGGGTGCGTGCCGAGCTCGCGGTGCACCTCGAAGAAGCCGCTGACCTCGTCCATCACGTCCTCGAACCGGCGGGTCTTGTAGCCGTTGGCCGCGGTCACGGTGTTGCCGTGCATGGGGTCGGTGACCCACACCGGCTCCAGCCCCGCGTCGCGGACGCCCTCGACGATGCCGGGCAGCACGTCCCGGATCCGCTCCGCACCCATGCGGGTGATGAAGGTCAGGCGGCCCGGCTCGCGCTCCGGGTCCAGCCGCTCGGCGAGCTCGAGCGCGTCCGCGACCGTGGTGGTCGGGCCGAGCTTCACGCCGATCGGGTTGCGGACCCGGGAGAGGAAGTCGACGTGGGCGCCGTCCACCTGGCGGGTGCGCTCGCCGATCCACAGGAAGTGGGCGCTCGTGGCGTAGGGGTCGCCGCTGCGTGAGTCCACGCGGGTCAGGGCACGTTCGTAGTCGAGCAGGAGCGCCTCGTGGGCCGAGTAGAACTCGGTGCGGCGCATGGCCTCGAAGTCCACGCCCGCGGCGTTCATGAAGCGGACCGCGCGGTCGATCTCGGCGGCCATCTCCTCGTACTGGGCGTAGGCCGGGTTGGCCATGAAGCCCTGGTTCCACTGGTGCACGCTGCGCAGATCGGCGAAGCCGCCCTGGGTGAAGGCGCGGACCAGGTTCAGGGTGGAGGCGGAGGTGTGGTACGCCTGCACCATCCGTCGGGCGTCGTGCCGGCGTGCCTGCTCGGTGAACTCGTAGCCGTTCACGATCTCGCCGCGGAAGCTGGGCAGCGTGACGCCGTCGCGGGTCTCCGTGTCCGAGGACCGCGGCTTGGCGAACTGGCCGGCGATCCGGCCCATCTTCACGACCGGCATGGAGGCGCCGTAGGTCAGCACCGCGGCCATCTGCAGGATGGTCTTCACCCGGGCGCTGATCCGGTTGGCGGTGGACCCGGCGAACGTCTCGGCGCAGTCGCCGCCCTGCAGGAGGAACGCGCGGCCCTGGGCGACGTCGGCCAGACGGGCGCGCAGCAGGTCGACCTCGCCCGCGAAGACGAGCGGGGGCAGGGCGCTCAGCTCGGCGACGGCGGCGCGGTGATCGGCCTCGTCCGCCCAGGACGGCGCCTGTGCGATCGGCAGCGAGCGCCAGTGGTCCAGGCCGGGGATGTCGGCGGCGCCCTCCGAGATGGCGGTGCCGAAGGCCAGGATCTTCTCGCGGGGGTCTTCAGTCATGTGCACCAGGCTAGGGGCCGCGTGCCGCGCCCCGGTCTGAGCGTCCCCGGATGACGACGCGCGGGCCCCGCTCAGTCGCGGGCGCGTGGCGGAGCGGCCGTACGGCCCGCCTTCACGTCCGCCGCGTAGGTGTCCACGTACTCCTGGCCCGACAGGCGCCGGATGGCCTCCATGATCTCGTCCGTCACCTCCCGCAGCACCCGGGGGTCGCCGACGGCCTCGGCACGGTCGGAGAAGTCCAGCGGCTCACCGAAGATCATGCCCAGGCGCCGGATCCGCGGCAGCACATGGCCGATCGGCTGGACCTGGTCCGTGCCGATCATCGCGATGGGCACCACGGGCGCGCCCGAGGCCAGCGCGAGCTTGGCCACGCCGATCTTGCCGCGGTGCAGCCGCCCGTCCGGGCTGCGGGTGCCCTCCGGGTAGATCCCGAGCAGCCGGCCCTCCCGCAGCGCCTCGAGGCCCGCGTCCAGCGAGCGCAGGGACGCCTCTCCGCCGGAGCGGTCCATGGGCAGCTGGTTCGCCGCCTCGAAGAACCGGCGGGTGACCCAGCCCTTCACGCCCGGGCCGGTGAAGTACTCACGCTTGGCCAGGAAGTGCACCTGGCGGTCGAGCATGGCCGGCATGAACACCGAGTCCGAGACGGACAGGTGGTTGCTGGCCAGGATCGCCGGGCCCTCGGCCGGCACGTTCCCGAGGCCCTTCACCCAGGGGCGGAACAGCAGGCGGGTGGCCGGAGCCACGGCGAACGTCTTGGCGGACCAGTAGAACGTGGACACGAGGGCCTTCCGGTCGGGGCGGTCGGGTGCCTGCCCATCGTATGGTCCGCCTGCCTTACCCTGGCACCATGCCCCGCCCCGTCGCCGTCGCCCCCGAAGACCTCCCCCTGCGCCTCATGCCCGCCGCTCCCGCCCGGCGCGACCACTGCGTCGTGCTCCTGCACGGGTTCACCTCGACTCCGGCCTCCGTCCGCGCCTGGGCCGAGGGGCTCGCGGCAGGCGGCTCCCCCGTGAGCGTGCCCCTGCTGCCGGGGCACGGCACCCGGTGGGAGGACCTCGCCGCCACCGGTGCGGACGAGATCCGCGCCGCCGTCCGGGCCGTCGTGGACCTCGAGCTCGCCCGACACGGCCGCGTGGTCATGGCGGGCATCTCGATGGGCGGCGCCCTCGCGCTCGACGCCGCCGCCCACCGACCCGTGGCCGGGGTGCTCGTGGTGAACCCCGCGCTGCGCTTCGCCAGCCCGCTCGCCCCCTTCGCCCCGCTGCTGGCCCCGTTCGTCCCCACGGTCGCCCCGATCGCGGACGACATCGCGGACCCGACGGCGCGCGAGCGCGCCTACCCCCGCACGCCGGTGGCCGGCGTCGCCGCCCTCGGCCGCATCCAGCGGGCCGCCCGCCGCGCCCTGCCGCGGATCACCGCTCCCGTGACGGTCTACCGGTCCGCCCGCGACGCCGTCGTGCCCGCCTCGAGCCACCGGACCCTGGTGCGGGGCCTGCGCCAGGCCCCCGTGGAGGTGGTGGGACTGCCCCGCAGCCGCCACGTCGCCACGCTCGACTACGACCTGCCGCTGCTGATCGACCACGGCCGGAGCGCGGTCGCCGCCATGACGACGCACTGAGTCGCGCCCGGACCCTGCCGCTGCCGGTTGTAGAGTGTGCGTGACACGACTCACACATACTTCCGTTCCGCCGACCATCGGTCGGCGGGACCGACCCGACGCCCGAGGAGTCCCATGCACGAGATCAGCGAGCCGTACCACCACCCCCGCCTGTCCCCGGAGGCGAACATCACGGACTTCCTGGAACGCCAGGCCACGGAGCGTCCCGACCACGGCCTCTTCGCGGTGCCCGACGCGCAGGACCAGTGGACGGACGTCTCCGCCCGGGACGCCCGCGAACGCGTGCGGGCCCTGGCCAAGGGGCTCATCGCCGCCGGGATCCAGCCCGGGGAGACGGTCGGTCTCCTGGCCTCCACCCGCCTGGAGTGGACACTGGTCGACTTCGCCATCTGGTATGCCGGCGCGGTCACCGTGCCCGTGTACGAGACCTCCTCCGTCAGCCAGGTGTCCTGGATCATCGAGGACTCGGACGTGCGCGCCGTCGTGACCGGGAACGAGGACCTCGCCAAGACGGTGCGGGACGCGGTGCAGCGCGAGGGCCTGCCGGAGCTGATCGGCCTGTGGACGATGGACCCGGCCGACGGCGCCCCCGGCTCCGGCCTCGAGGCGCTCGTCGCCCTGGGCGCGGACGTCACCGATGAGGAGCTCGAGACGCGCCGGTCCTCCGCCGGCCTGGCCGACCTGGCGACCATCATCTACACGTCCGGCACCACGGGCCGGCCCAAGGGCTGCGAGCTCACGCATGAGAACTTCGCGGAGCTCGTCAACCAGACCCTGTTGTCCTCGCTCGGCGACGTCGTGCGCCAGGACACCTCCACCGTGCTGTTCATCCCCCTGGCGCACGTGTTCGCGCGCTTCGTCTCGGTGCTCACCGTCGCCGCGGGCACACGCTGCGGGCACGTCTCGGACATCAAGCGGCTCTCGGTCTCGTTGCAGACCTTCCAGCCGAGCTTCGTGCTGGCCGTGCCGCGCGTGTTCGAGAAGATCTACAACGCGGCGCTGCTCAACGCGCAGAGCGGCGGCAAGGAGAAGATCTTCCGCCGTGGCGCGGACGTGGCGATCCGCTGGTCCCGGGCGCTGGACTCGGGCCGGATGACGGCGCCCCTGCGGCTGCAGCGCGCGTTCTACTCCGCGCTGGTCTACCGCCGGATCCGGACGGCCATGGGCGGCCGGCTCGCGTACGCGGTCTCCGGCGGCGGCCCCCTCTCCACCGACCTGGCGCACTTCTTCCGCGGCGTGGGCGTGACCATCCTCGAGGGCTACGGCCTCACCGAGACGACGGCCCCCATCACCGTGGGCCGGCCGGACCGGCTGAAGATCGGCACGGTCGGACACCCCCTCGGCGGCAACCAGGTGCGGATCGCCGAGGACGGCGAGATCCTCACGCGCGGCACGTCGCTGATGCGCGGCTACCACAACCGGCCGGAGGCGAACGAGGAGGCCTTCGAAGACGGCTGGTTCCGCACCGGCGACCTCGGGGCCCTGGACGACGACGGCTTCCTCACGATCACCGGCCGCAAGAAGGAGCTGCTGGTGACGGCCGGCGGCAAGAACGTGGCACCGGCGATGCTCGAGGACGCGATCCGCAGCGACGCGCTCGTCTCCCAGGTGATGGTGGTCGGCGACGGCAAGCCCTTCATCGCGGCGATCGTCACCCTCGACACCGACACCCTGCCCGCGTGGCTCGCCGCGAACGGGCTGCCGAAGGACCTCGACGTCGCTGCGGCCGCACGCGAGGACGCGGTGCGCCGTCACATCCAGGAGGCCGTGGACAAGGCCAACAGCCTGGTCTCGCGCGCCGAGGGGATCCGGGAGTTCCGCATCCTCGACCGCGACTTCTCCCTGGAGGAGGGCCATGTGACCCCGTCCCTGAAGATGCGCCGGTCGGCGATCATGAAGGACTTCGCCGCGCAGATCGCGGACATCTACGGGGAGCCCGCCCCGCAGAACTGAACGCCCCTCGACGACGGCGCCCGGCCCCCGCGGCCGGGCGTCGTCGTCCCCGCGGGTCCGGTCAGAGCAGACCGGAGTCCGGCACGTCCAGGCCCAGCAGCGCGTTCTCGACGACCTCGGTGAGGGCCGGGTGGGGCCAGTACTGGCCCCGCGCGAGCCGGTGGGCGTCGATGCCGAACGCCATGCCGGTCACGAGCGGCTGGATGAGGTTCGCGGCCTCGTGCCCCAGGATGTGCCCGCCCAGGATCCGTCCGGTGGCCTTCTCCGCGACGACGGTGCACACACCCTCGGTGTCCTCCATGGCCCAGCCGTAGGCGACGTCCCCGAAGGGCTGGGTCTTCACCGTGATCGCGTCCGCGCCGTAGTCGGCGAGCGCCTGCTCCACCGTGAGCCCGACGGAGGCCGCCTGCGGGTGGGTGAACACGGCCGCCGGCACGGGGCCGAGCGTGTTGGCGCGGAGGTCGTCCGGATGCTCCAGGTTGTGCGCGACGACGCGGGCCTCGTGGTTGGCCACGTGCTTGAGCTGCCACGTGTTGGCGACGTCCCCGAGCACGTAGACCCCCTCCACCGGCGCGCCGTCGGAGAGTGCGCGCTGGTGCTCGTCGCTGGCCAGGATGCCGTCGTCGGTGACGTCCAGTCCCGCGGCGGCGGGGTCGAGGCGGTCCGTGTTCGGCGTCCGGCCGACCGCGATCAGCACCGCGTCCGCCTCGATGGCCTCCTCCACGATGCCGGTCTGCTCCTGGCCCTCCGCGCGATCCAGGCGCACCCGGACCCAGCCGTCCGCGGCCCGCTCGGCGTCCTCGACCGGTTCGATCCCGGCCGGGGTCCACCCCGTGCGCAGGTCCCACCGCCGGGCCGCGATCTTCGTGAACGTCGTGGACACGGACATGTCGTGCTGCTTGAGCAGCCGGTGGCCGCGGTTGACCTGGACGACCTCGGTGCCCAGCCCGGCGAAGACGGACGCGAACTCGCAGGCGATGAACCCGCCGCCCACCACGAGCAGCCGCCGCGGCAGCCGATCCAGTCGCATGACGGTGTCCGAGGTGTGCACCGACGGCAGGTCCAGGCCCGGGATCTCCGGGAGGGTGGGCCGCGACCCCGCGGCGACCACGACCTGGTCCGCCGTGATCTCCCGACCCGAGGCGGTGCGCACGCGGCGGGGACCGACGAAGCGCACCTCCTCCTGGA
Organism: Micrococcus sp. GbtcB5; assembly: GCF_019091605.1. Taxonomy (NCBI): domain Bacteria; kingdom Bacillati; phylum Actinomycetota; class Actinomycetes; order Micrococcales; family Micrococcaceae; genus Micrococcus; species Micrococcus sp. GbtcB5. The sequence continues at coordinate 9,306 of NZ_JAGXJK010000005.1, read as the reverse complement.
TCACGCTCGTGTAGTCCAGATCATCCCGGCGGTGGCGCAGCCCGTCCCGGCTGATGCCGTCGATGCGCGTGAAGATGCGGTCCCGGATGGCCGGGAAGTCGGCGCCCGTGAACTCCAGCCCCACCCCGAGGCTCCGGGCCTCGGGCGGCAGCGCCGCCAGGCTGGCCGGGTAGGCGTACATCTTGGTGGGGATGCAGCCGACGTTCAGGCAGGTGCCGCCGAACGGGCCGGAGTCGGCGATCACGACGCTCCGGCCCTTCCAGTGTTCGCTGACCAGGGAGTTCCCCGATCCGGATCCGATGATGAGCAGGTCGTGGTGTTCCGCAGTGGTGGCCATGCCTCCCAGGATAGGCACGGGCCCGGACGCGGTGGCGTCCGGGCCCGTGGGGCGGCCCGCCGGCGGCGGGCTCACGCGGGGCTCACTCGATCACGAGCAGCAGGTCTCCGCCGTTGACGGGCGTGATGCCCTCCGTGACCACGCGGCGCACGGTGCCCGCGACCTGGGCCGTGATCGCGGCCTCCATCTTCATCGCCTCGATCGTGGCCACCGCCTGGCCGACCTCGACGGCGTCGCCCTCGGCCACCTGGACGGTGACCGAGCCCGCGAACGGGGCGGCGACGTGGCCGGGGGTGCCGGGGTCCGCCTTCTCCGCGGTCCGCACGGTGGACTCGATCGAGCGGTCGCGGACGGTCATCTGGCGCAGCTGGCCGTTCAGGGTGACCATCACGGTGCGCATGCCCTTCTCGTCCGGCTCGGAGACGGACATGAGGGTGGCGAGCAGCCGCACACCGCGTCCGAGCGAGATGACGTGCTCGCGCCCGGGGACGAGGCCGTAGAGGAAGTCGCGGGTGTGCAGGGTGACGGTGTCCCCGAACTCCTCGCGGTGCGCCTCGAACTCCTTCGTGGGGCCGGGGAAGAGCAGGCGGTTCAGCACCCCGCGGCGGGTCTGTCCGGCCTCGCCGAGGGCGCTCGAGTCCTCCGCGGAGATCTCCACCATGCCCGCGCCCTCGCGGCGACCCTGGAGGGCCTTGGTCCGGAAGGGCTCCGGCCAGCCGCCGGGCGGGTCGCCGAGCTCGCCGCGCAGGAAGCCGATCACGGAGTCCGGGATGTCGAACTCCTGCGGACGCTCCGCGAACTCCTTCGGGTCCACGCCGGAGCCGACCAGCTGCAGCGCCAGATCGCCCACCACCTTGGAGGACGGGGTGACCTTGACGAGGTGGCCGAGCAGGTCGTCGGCCGCGGCGTACATCGACTCGATGGCCTCGAACCGCTCCCCCAGGCCGAGCGCGATCGCCTGCGTGCGCAGGTTGGACAGCTGGCCGCCCGGGATCTCGTGGTGGTACACGCGGCCGGTCGGGGCGGGCAGCCCCGCCTCGAAGGGCGCGTACGCCGAGCGGACGGACTCCCAGTAGGGCTCCATCGCGGTGGCGGCCTCGAGGCCGAGACCGGTGTCCCGCTCCGTGTGCTCGAGCGCCGCCACCAGGGCGGACAGCGGCACCTGGCTGGTGGTGCCCGCCATGGACGCGGTGGCCGCGTCGACGGCGTCCACGCCGGCCTCCGCCGCTGCGAGCAGGGTGGCCAGCTGACCGCCGGCGGTGTCGTGCGTGTGCAGGTGCACGGGCAGGTCGAACTCGGCGCGCAGGGCGGTGACCAGCTCGCGCGCCGCGGCGGGCCGCAGCAGGCCCGCCATGTCCTTGATCGCCAGGACGTGGGCGCCGGCGTCGACCATCCGGCGGGCGAGGCCCAGGTAGTAGTCGAGCGTGTAGAGCGTCTCCTGGGGATCCGTCATGTTGCCCGTGTAGCACAGGGCCGCCTCGGCCACGGCGGTGCCCGTGGCACGCACCGCCTCGATGGCCGGGGTGATCTGCTCGACGTCGTTGAGCGCATCGAAGATGCGGAACACGTCGACGCCGGACGCCGCGGCCTCGGCCACGAACGCGTCCGTCACCTCGGTGGGGTACGGCGTGTAGCCCACCGTGTTGCGGCCGCGCAGCAGCATCTGGATCGGGATGTTCGGCAGCTCCGCGCGCAGCAGCTCGAGGCGCTGCCACGGGTCCTCGTGGAGGAAGCGCAGCGCGACGTCGTACGTCGCCCCGCCCCAGGCCTCCACCGAGAGCAGCCCCGGCAGGGTGTGCGCGACGGCGGGGGCGGCGGCCAGCAGGTCGCGCGTGCGGACGCGGGTGGCCAGCAGGGACTGGTGGGCGTCGCGGAACGTGGTGTCCGTGACGGCCAGCGCGGTCTGCTCGCGCAGGGTGCGGGCGAAGCCCTCGGGGCCCTGCTCCAGCAGCACCTGACGCCAGCCGCGCGGGGGCACCGCGTCCTCGTTCCGGCTCGGGCCGTCGAAGGGCGAGCGGTCCGGCTCCTGGTGCTTGTCGCCCGGGTGCTCGGGGAGGCGGTCGCGAGGGTCGATGCCCTCGACGCGCGGGCCGTGCGGCTGGTTGACGGTGACGTCCACGAGATACTGCAGGGCCTTGGATCCGCGGTCCTGGGAGCGGTTCACCGTGGCCAGCTCGGGGTGCTTGTCGATGAAGTCCGTGGCGACGTCGCCGCTGAGGAACTGCGGGTCGTCCATCACGTTCATCAGGAACGGGATGTTGGTGGCCACGCCGCGCACGCGGAACTCTGCCAGGGCGCGGCGCACGCGGCGCACCGCCGTGGCGTAGTCGCGTCCGCGGCAGGTGAGCTTGACCAGCATGGAGTCGAAGTGGGGGCTGATCTCCGCACCGGCGTAGATGGTGCCGCCGTCGAGGCGCACACCGGAGCCGCCGGCCGAGCGGTAGGCGGTGATGGTGCCGGTGTCCGGGCGGAAGCCGTTGGCCGGGTCCTCGGTGGTGATGCGGCACTGGATGGCGAAGCCGCGGACCTGGAGGGCGTCCTGGGTGATGCCCAGCTCGGGCAGGGTGGCGCCGGCGGCGATGCGCAGCTGCGCGCCCACCAGGTCGACGTCCGTGACCTCCTCGGTCACGGTGTGCTCCACCTGGATGCGGGGGTTCATCTCGATGAACACGTGCTGGCCCGCACGCTCGCCCGCCGTGTCCACGAGGAACTCGACGGTGCCCGCGTTGACGTACCCCATCTCCTTGGCGAAGGCGACGGCGTCCCGGTGCAGGGCCTGCCGGATCTCCTCGTCCAGGTTCGGGGCCGGGGCCATCTCGATGACCTTCTGGTGGCGGCGCTGGAGCGAGCAGTCCCGCTCGAAGAGGTGCACGACGTTGCCCTCGCCGTCGGCGAGGATCTGCACCTCGATGTGCCGCGGCCGCAGGACGGCCTGCTCGAGGAACACGGTGGGGTCGCCGAAGGCGGTGTCCGCCTCGCGCATCGCGGCCTCGAGGGAGCCGCGCAGGTCCTCGCGGCGCTCGACGCGGCGCATGCCGCGGCCGCCGCCGCCGGCGACGGCCTTGACGAAGATGGGGAAGCCGATCTCCTCGGCCTGCTCCAGGAGCCACTCGACGTCGGCGCTCGGGTCCGAGGAGGCCAGGGTGGGGATGCCCGCGCGCTTGGCCGCGCGCAGGGCCTCGACCTTGTTGCCGGTCAGCTCGAGGACGTCGGCGGGCGGGCCGACGAAGGTGATCCCGTTCTCGGCCGCGGCGCGGGCCAGGCCGGCGTTCTCCGACAGGAAGCCGTAGCCCGGGTAGATCGCGTCGGCCCCGGCGTCCTTGGCCACGCGGATGATCTCGTCCACGTCGAGGTAGGCGCGCACGGGGTGGCCCTCGTCGCCGATGCGGTAGGCCTCGTCCGCCTTCTGGCGGTGGATCGAATTGCGGTCCTCGTAGGGGAAGACGGCGACGGTGCGGGCGCCCAGCTCGTAGCAGGCGCGGAAGGCGCGGACGGCGATCTCGCCGCGGTTGGCCACCAAGACCTTGGAGAAGACGGCGCCGGCTCCGGTCGACCCGGCCGCGTCCTCTGGAGGGGTGAAGTTCTCGACAGGTGCGGTCATGGTTGGGAGTGTGTCACACCGCGCCGGAGTTCCGCCTCATGTCGCGCACAGTCACCGCTGCGAGACGAAAGATGACTGACTCGGCCCTCCGGGGCGCCCCGGGGTGGAGGGTCAGGCGGAGCGGCGGGCCCGACGCCGCCCGGCCAGCTCGTCCCCCGGCTCGGGGGCGCCGACCACGCTCTCGCGGGGCAGCTCGGCGAGGCTGCCCTCGACCTCGCGCCACACGCGGCCGACGGCGATCCCGAAGACGCCCTGGCCGCCCTGGACGAGGTCCACGACCTCGTCCGCCGAGGTGCACTCGTACACCGAGGCGCCGTCGCTCATCAGGGTGATCTGCGCCAGGTCCTCGACACCCCGCTCGCGCAGGTGGCCCACGGCGGTGCGGATCTGCTGGAGCGAGACGCCGGTGTCCAGGAGGCGCTTGACCACCTTGAGGACGAGGATGTCGCGGAACGAGTAGAGCCGCTGGGAGCCGGAGCCGGAGGCGCTGCGGACCGTGGGGACCACGAGGTCCGTGCGGGCCCAGTAGTCGAGCTGGCGATAGGTGATGCCGGCGGCCTTGCACGCGGTGGGACCGCGGAAGCCGACGTCGTCGCCCCGGGTCGCGCCCTCGTCGAAGAGCGTGCCCTGGGTGCCGAGCGCGGGGGGCCGGCCAGGACCTGCAGTGGGTGTCACGGGGAACCTCCTGGTGCGGGGCCCCCGGTGCGGGAAGGGGACGCGACCGTCATGTGCCGCCGGTGACCGTGGCGGCGCTCCCCGGTGACCGTGGGGAGGACGACGGAGGCGCCCCGGGTGGCGGGGCCCTCTTCCCCTCGAAGGTACGCGCGGGTCCGGGGGCGGTCAACGAAGCTGGCGGCGCGGCCGCGCCGTGTCGCGCCGGCTCCGCTCAGGCGAAGTCCTCGGGGCGCACCGTGTCCAGGAAGTCGCGGAAGTCCTCGACGGCGCGCTCCTGGCCGGCGTCCTCCTCCCCCGTCCGCGCCGGCATGCCGGCGTCCGCGAGCACGGCGGGGCTGCCGAGCACGGGGGCGTCGGCGCGCAGGGCGACCACGACGGCGTCCGACGCGCGGGCGTCGACCCGGGCGCCCGTGGAGAGCACGAGCTCGGCGTGCACGACCTCGTCCCGGACCTCGGTGAGCCGCACCCGCACGACCTCGGCGCCCAGGGCGCCGACGGCGGCCAGGAGCAGCTCATGGGTGAGGGGCCGGGGCGCGCGGACGCCCTCGAGCGCGAGCGCGGCGGCGGCGGCCTCGGGCGCACCCACCCACAGGGGGACCATCGTGCGGCCGGGCGGATCCACCAGCAGGATCACGTGGTGCTGCTCGGGCAGCTCGACGCGCACGCCGAGCACGGAGAGCGGCACGTCGCCGACGTCGTCGGCGGGCACGGGGCGCGGCTCAGTCATCCCACTGCTCCAGCCCCTCGGCCACGAGGGCCGCATGCAGCCGCAGGCTGGCCTGCGCGATCTCCCGTGCCGAGCGGGCCACGCGGGGGCGGGTGCCGGCGTCGCGGCGGGCCTGCAGCGGGGCGACGGCGCGCTCCACCAGGCCCAGTTCGCGGTCGGCCGCGGCCCGCAGCGGGCGGAGGTGCCGGGGCTCCAGGCCGTGGCCCGCGAGCACGACGGCGGCCCGGGCCACGTCCATCGCGTGGCTCGGGTAGCCGCCGTCGGGATCGACGGGCAGGAGCGAGTACTGATCCAGCTCGGCCAGCAGCTCCTCGCCCGCACCGGATTCGGCGGCGAGCTCGGCGCGGGTCCACGACCGGCGACCCCCGGCGACCTCGCGGCCGAGCCGCTCCGCGTCCGAGGACGCCGGGACCGCCGCGGTTCCGGGCAGGCCGGTGGGGCGTTCGCCGCGGTCCAGCGCGGCCAGGTGGTCGGCGATGACCTTGAGCGGCAGGAAGTGGTCGCGCTGCAGGGCGAGGACGAACCGGAGCCGGTCCACGTCCCCGGGCCGGAAGCGCCGGTAGCCGGCGGGAGTCCGCTCGGGCAGGACGAGGCCGCGGTCCTCCAGGAAGCGCACCTTGGACGCGGTGACGCCGGGGAATTCGGCTTCGAGGGCGGCCACGACCTCGCCGATGCCCAGCCGGCCCGCAGGGCGGGCGGCGGGGACGGCGTCGGGTCGCGGGCGCGGATCGGTCACGGGGATGACGGCTCAGCCCCGCGCCGGCCCGGCGTAGTACGTGAGCCGGTACTTGCCGATCTGCACGTGCATCCCGGAGCGCAGCAGGATCTCGTCCACGCGGTCGTGGTTCACGAAGGTGCCGTTGAGGGAGTTCAGGTCCACGAGCCGGTGGCCGCCGTCCTCGGCCCGGAACTCCGCGTGACGACGGGAGACGGTGACGTCGTCGAGGAAGATGTCCGCGTCCGGGTGGCGCCCCACGGAGACCACGTCCTCGTCCAGCAGGAAGCGGGCCGACTGGTCCGGGCCCTCGTGGGCGAGCAGCAGCGCGGAACCGGCCGGGAGGGCGCGGATCGCGTCCGACTCCTCACGGGTGAGGTCCGCCGAGACCAGCGGCGCCAGCTCGGTGAGGTTGATGGCGGAGGTGGACAGGTCCGGTTCACGTCCGGGCTGGTTCATGGGGTGCTCCTGTGCGGGGGCCGGCGCCGCGGCGCCGGAGGGAGAGACGAAGGGGACGCCGTCGCCCCGCCGGCCGGCGGCGGGGCGACGGCGGACGGGGCTCAGCTGGTGTGCGAGGCGTAGCCCTCGGCGTCCATGAGGCCCTCGAGCTGGGCCTCGTCCGCGAGGGTGATCTCGAACAGCCAGCCGCCCTCGTAGGGGGCGGAGTTGACCAGGCCGGGCTCGCCGTCGAGCTCGTCGTTGACGGCGGCCACGGTGCCGGAGACCGGGGCGTAGATGTCCGAGACGGACTTCGTGGACTCGACCTCGCCCACCGCGGTGCCCGCGGTGACCTCGGTGCCGACCTCCGGCAGGTCCACGTACACGACGTCACCCAGCGCATCCTGGGCGAAGTCGGTGATGCCCACGCGGACCGTGCCGGCGGCACCGGCCTCGGCGATCCACTCGTGCTCGGCGGAGTACTTCAGGCCTTCGGGGATGGAGCTCATGGAGTGCGCGTCCTTTGTGTGGTCGGGAGGGATGACGTCGTCTCGCAGACTACCGAGCGGCGCGTGATTCGCGCCACTGGCGTGCTCAGAGCACGCCGCGCATGCCGCGACGCACCGGCTTGGCGATGGCCAGCACGATCAGGCCCACGCCGAGGGTGACCGCACCGATCGTGCCGAAGTAGCCCACCTCGTTCTGCTCCGAGTAGGAGCCGGCCAGGGAGCCGGCCAGGGCCGTGCCCAGGGCGACGGACAGGTTGTACAGCGACACCATCATCACCGGGAAGCTGCGCGGGGCGACCTTGGTGGCCAGGGAGAGGCCCACCGGGGAGACGAGCAGCTCGCCCATGGTGCAGACGAAGAGGATCAGCGTCAACCACAGCAGCGGCACGGCGGCGACGTCGGCCACCGGGATGAACAGCAGGAAGGCGATGCCGATCAGGACGATGCCGATGCCGAACTTCACCGGGGTGGCGGGCTGGCGGGTGCCCAGCTTGGTCCACAGCGCGGCGAACACCGGGGCGAACACGATGATGAAGATCGGGTTGATGGAGTTGACCCACTCCATGGGCATGAGCCAGCCGAACAGGTTCCGGTCGAGGCGGTGCTCGGAGTACAGCGCGATCACGGTGAACTGCTGCTGGAAGAGGGCGAAGAACACGGACGTGCCGATGAACAGCGGGATGAACGCCTTCACGCGCGAGCGCTCCTCCTCCGAGACCTTCGTCGAGGTCAGCAGGACCGCGAAGATCGCGATGGCCGCGACGGCGGCGAGCACGACGACGGCGTCGGAGAGGTTGCCCAGGGTGATGACGTCCGTGAGGAACAGGGCCACGACGACGGCGACCATCCCCAGGCCGATCAGGCCCCAGCGGCCGTACTGCGACCGCGGCAGCGGATCCGGGACCCGGTGCACGTCCGTGGGCAGGTTCTTGCGGGTCAGGGCGTACTGCGCCAGGCCGATGGCCATGCCGGCGGCGGCGAGGCCGAAGCCCACGTGGAAGCCCATCGTGTCGCGTGCCAGGCCGGTGAGCAGCGGGCCGAAGAGGGCGCCGATGTTCACGCCCATGTAGAAGATGGAGAAGCCGGCATCGCGCTTGGGGTCCTCGCGGGAGTACAGGGAGCCGACGAGGTTCGTGGCGTTGGCCTTGAGGCCGCCCGAACCGACGGCGACGAGCACGAGGCCCAGGGTCAGGCCCGGGACGCCCGGGACGAGGGCCAGCGCGATGTGGCCCAACATGATCCCGACGGCGCTGACGAACATGGTGCGCTCGGAACCGAGCAGGCGGTCGGCGACCCAGCCGCCGAGGATGCAGAACACGTACACCATGCCGCCGTAGGCGCCGACGATGCCCGTGGCCACGGCCGGGTCGATCCCGAGGCCGCCCTCCGCGGCGGTCCAGGACATGTAGTACACGAGCATCGCCTGCATGCCGTAGAAGGAGAAGCGCTCCCACAGCTCCACGGAGAACAGGTTCGCCAGCGGGCCGGGCTGGCCGAGGAACGGGCGGCCGCGCCAGTCGGGGGTGGCGTCGTCGGGACGGGTGGCCGTCGACGCCGCCACGCGGGCGGACGGCTCGACGTCGGGCACGCGGCCCGCGAGAGGATTCTGGGGATTTTCCACCGATCTACTGTCCTCCCCTGAGGGAGCCAGAGCAAACTCCCCGCCCGATGACGCCGATCACATCCGCGGCCCGGGCGGCGTCCGTCCTAGAGTGGAGGCCGTGTCCGTCACCTCCGAGATCGCCCGTGCCCGCTCGCTCATCCGTGTGGTCCCCGACCATCCCAGCCCGGGCGTGGCCTTCCAGGACATCACGCCCCTGCTCGCCGACGCCCGCGCCCTGAGGGCGTGTGTTGAGGCCCTGGTGGCGCCGTTCGAGGGACGCTTCGACCTCGTGGCCGGCCTCGAGGCCCGCGGGTTCCTGCTCGCCGGGGCGGCCGCCGTCCTGACCGGCACCGGCCTCGTGCCGCTGCGCAAGGCCGGGCGCCTCCCGGCTCCCGCGGCCCGTGCGGGCTACACGCTGGAGTACGGGACCGCCAGCATCGAGGTCTCCGGGGACCGCGGGGCCGGGCCCCGGGTGCTCCTGCCCGACGACGGCCCCGCCCCGGGCGGCCCCCCCGCCGCCGGCCGGCGGCTCATCGAGGCGCGGAGTGCGGAGGTGGTGGGCGCGGCCTGCCTGCTGGAGCCCACGGCCCTCGGCGGCCGGGCCGTCGTGCCGGACACGCACGTGCTGTTCGCGGCCTGAACCGCCCCGCCCGACCCACGGAGAGTGGCGGACCCGGCTGCTCCGCGCCGGGTACGGCGGG